>JAFUJN010000004.1 GCA_017468095.1 Clostridia bacterium | reverse complement strand
CAACAACGCTCTTCTATGGTAAGATGTTTATAGTTCATATGTTTCTCTCCTTTGTAGTTTATTGTGTGGTAACTCTATTCTACCAGAGATTCATATGAACTTCAATTTTTCAAAGTGTTGCACTTGATAGTATAATTCATCCTATTCATATAAAAAGCAGGAACTTTTGTTCCTGCTTTTTTATTCTTCTTCTGCCTGCTCTTCCTTTGGCTCGTTCACACTTTTTAAGATATTCATAAACTGTTCGCCTGTAATAGTTTCCTTTTCAATCAAGAACTCGGAAATCTTGTGAAGCGCATCAATGTTTTCAGAAAGCATCTTTTCTGCCTTATCGTGAGCTTCCTTTAGCACCTTAATAATCTCATTATCAAGCTGAGTCTTCGTTTCTTCGGAGCAGTTTGCCACGTTTCTTCCGTCAAGGTACTTGCTCTGGGTTTTCTCTAAGGCCGCCATACCGAACTTTTCGCTCATACCATACTGTGCAATCATAGCACGTGCAAGGTCATTTGCACGTTCAATATCATTTGCCGCACCTGTAGTCTTTGTGTTAAAGATAATCTCTTCTGCAACTCGGCCTGCCAAAAGAACTGCAAGCTCATCTTGAATTTCATCTGAGGTCATAAGGTAACGCTCTTCTTCCGGCATCTGCATTGTGTAACCAAGTGCTCCCATAGTTCTTGGAACTATTGTGATTTTCTGCACAGGGTCGGTGTTCTTCTGAAGTGCCGCCAAAAGTGCGTGGCCCACCTCGTGGTATGCAACAATTTTCTTTTCCTTATCGGACAAAATTCTGTCCTTCTTTTCCTTACCTGCGATTATGATTTCAACCGCTTCCATAAGGTCTTCCTGAATAACCTCAATTCTCTTTAAACGAACAGCGCGAAGTGCCGCTTCGTTTACCATATTTGCAAGGTCCGCGCCAACCGCACCGCTTGTTGCAAGTGCAATTTCGTGAAGGTCAATATTTGGTGCAGTTTTAACATTCTTAATATGCACCTTTAAAATATCTTCTCTTCCCTTAAGGTCTGGCTTTTCAACAATAATTCTTCTGTCAAAACGACCCGGACGAAGCAGTGCCTTATCCAAGATTTCAGGCCTGTTTGTGGCCGCTAAAATAACAACACCCTTTGATGAATCAAAGCCGTCCATTTCAGATAAAAGCTGGTTTAGTGTCTGTTCACGCTCATCATTTCCGCCGAACTGATTGTCACGGCTTTTACCGATGGCGTCAATCTCGTCAATAAATATGATACAAGGCGCTTTTTGAGATGCCTGCTTGAACAGGTCACGAACTCTCGATGCCCCAACGCCCACAAACATCTCCACAAAATCAGAGCCTGAAATTGAGAAGAACGGAACGTTTGCCTCTCCTGCTACTGCCTTTGCAAGTAACGTCTTGCCTGTTCCCGGCGGTCCTACTAAAAGCGCACCCTTTGGCTGTTTTGCGCCGATTGCCATATATTTTGCAGGGTTATGAAGAAAATCCACAATCTCGTCAAGCGATTCCTTTGCTTCGCTTTGACCTGCAACATCGGCGAATGTAACGCCTGTCTTATTTTCCATATACATTTTCGCATTGGACTGGCCGATGCCCATAATTCCGCCACCGCCCATTTTCTTGCCCATTGACCGCATAATTAAGCCAAAGAACAGGTACATTATGGCGATTGGAAGTATCCAGGACAGCAAAAATTCCATAAATATATTGGTTTCAACAACTGTTTTGTGGAACTTAACATCGTGCTTCTTTAAAAAGTCCACAAGATTCGCATCGTCCACTCTTCCTGTGTAGTATTCCGTTCTGCTCTCAGGATACAGCATACTTGCATATAGCGACGCAACTGTTTCTTCTTCCGGCTTTTTCTGGTCCTTTTGATAAATGACAATGCGCTCTTCCTGAATTTCTACGCTGTCCACCTTGCCATCTTCCACCATTTGAATGAAGTCATTATAGTAAATCTCCTTTTTTGGCGGAGCTGTTAAAAAGCTCAAAAGATAGTTGAGCCCTACCGTAAGTACAAGGGACACCACAATAAAAAATATCATCGGTGATTTATTTGTATTAGTTGGTTTTTTGTTATTTTCGCTCATTATATTTCCCTTTCGTGATTTCTTCCCACTACCTTATAGAATACCATAATTTCCAGAAAGTGTCAACCGAAAATCCCCTACCTTATGTTATTGTCAATCGTATTTATATTATTCGATTTTAAACAAATATAATTCCGGTTTGTTGTAGGGTGCAGCGTTTACGATGCACCGTTTTTAGGGACGTCAGAAACTGCCATCCCCTACAGTTTATTGTATATAATCCTTACACAAAAAACGATGCCTGACTAAAAGTCAAACACCGCTTTTCCATCTTCAAGTTTTAACTGCGCCGAGAAAGTGTTTCCCGTTCTTTTTGAAACAAAGCCCTCGATTTTTGAAGTCTTTCCTGTTTCCAAAAGCATTTTCATGTTGGCAAGGGAAATAACTCGTCCGCAAATCACGTTATTCACCGAGAATTTGCAACCCTCTTTGTAGCCACTGCATCCGTATCCATAGCGAGTTCGCACAACATCCTTTCCGCAAACAGGGCACTTTCCAACCATATCGCCCACAAAACCGTCATTGGTGTCTGTTTCAATGGTTTGAGCCGTACTATTAAACACTTCGCTGATTTCCTTTACTGCCAAAGCAACGCTGTCAGCTATTCCAAACTCACCGCGATACACCTTTTTCAAGGCCTTACCAAGCTCGGAGGTTTTATACTTATCCATGCTTATGTTCATTCTTGAAAGAGCCTCAATCAGGAACTCCCCATCAGGCAAAATTGTGTAAACATCCTTTTTAAGCTGGATATATCCGCTCTTTCGGGCGTTATCAATAATACCCGTTCTTGTGGCTTCCGTTCCAAGCTCCAAGCCCTCAAAAATTGCACGATATTCTTCTTCATCGTCTTCATTTTCGATGTTCTGCTTATCTTCCTTGAACGGATTTTTAAGGTAATTGTTTAACGTTTCGATTGTGTAATGCTTCGGCGGAGTGGTTTCCTTTTCGACAGGCTTGAATAAAATGTTTACCTTGTCGTCCTTTGAAAGCTTTGGTAAAATCTTGTCCTTTTGGGTATAGTCGTCAAACTTTGTCCAGCCCGCTTGGGTAATCACTGTTCCCTTGAGAACAAACTCCTCGTAATCGCCCACCTTGATTTTGATTTCACTGCGCTCAATTTTACATTCCTCAGCACAGAAAACAGCAACAAAGCGTCTTAAAATCGTAGAATAAACCTGCTTTTCCTTGTCGGTCAAGGCTTTTGGGTCGGGGATTTTATAGGTTGGGGTAAGAGCAGAGTGAGATTCAATTTTTGAATCATCAAAAATTGATTTTGAAAATCTAAATTCAACAGGATAACCCATTTTTGCAACGTTTGCAATGATTGACTTCATTTTGCCCTGCTCAGCAGTAGCCAAATATTCGGAGTTGGTACGCGGATAGGTAACGTAGCCCTCCTCATAGAGCTTTTGAACGGTGGACAACGAGTCGTCCATTGACATCTTGTATTTCTTACCGAGATAGCTCTGTAATTTCGATAGAGAAAACAATTTCGGCGGGGAGAGTGTGTCTTTTTTGGTCTTTACAGAGGTTACAATAGCATCTGCACCATTGTATTTTGTGCACTCGTCAAGCGCCTTTAGATATTCATCCTTTGTGAACTTCGTTTTTGAGGTCAAATCCACAAATTCGTCATTAGTTTTTTCGTGAGAGGAGATAACGTAGTATTTTTGAGGAACGAAATTTCTTATCTCCATATCCCTGTCATATATAGCCTTTACAATAGGAACAATAACTCTACCAACACGCAAAAGCTTACCTGTTTTCAAGGTAGCAAAGCGAGTGAGATTAACGCCATAAAGCCAGTCAATATAGGTTCTTGCAAAGCCCTCGTTTGCCAAGGAAATATATTCGTTCTCATTTTTCATATCTTGGAGCGCGTCGGAAATGGTTTCTGGCGTTTGGTCAGGGAGCCAAAGACGCACAAAGCTCTTGTCATTCTCCAAGGCGTGCTCAACGCATAAGCGCACAATGATTTCGCCCTCGCGGTCTGCGTCTCCTGCGTTTACTATTGTGTCGATGTTGGCACGATTGCAAAGGTATTTAATAGTGTTAAACTGCTTTTTAACACCTGGGTCAATCTCCTTTTTTGCGTTCCTCTTTAGGTTGAATTTAAACTTATCGGGGAAACAAGGGAGATTGTCCATTGTCCACTTCGGCTGTGGATTTTCTACATAATCCTCAATGTCGGCAAGGGAGAAAAGATGCCCAAAAACCCAGGTAACAACATAGTCGCCACCCTCATAGTAGCCGTCGCGCTTAGCCATTTTGTCGTTTTGCAAACGGGCAATACCTGCTAAAATATTACGCGCCAAGGACGGCTTTTCGGCAATTATCAGCTTCATGTTCTTCTCCTTTCCAAAATTCAATACAAAAAATGTCGATACAAAATTATTTTAGCACACTTAAATTTATTTTTCAAGTAT
>JAFUJN010000032.1 GCA_017468095.1 Clostridia bacterium | reverse complement strand
GTTTTTGTTACTGCAACCAAAGTTACGTCGCTATCTTTTCTTCCGCTTTTTTCGGCGGCAATTTTAATTTTATTTCTTACATCCTGCAGGTTTTCTTTTATATGAGTCATTACTTTTCACCTATTACTATCGAGTCATATTCTCTTAAAAGATTTTTTGAGCCGGAAACCGGTGTTATGATAACCGTCTGGCGAACAGTATCGGAATATATAACATTAACCGGCTTTATAATCTGTACTCCTGCGCTCTTTACCAAAACGCCCTTTTTACCATCTTCGGTTACACGAAGGGCAGAAACCGGAATTTTGTAGCCCTCATAGCTTTCCAAAATAAGCTCCATATCGGAATATCTTAATGAGAACACGCCTTCGCGGTATTCTTCAAACTTGATAACCACCACGATTTTATCGGCATTACTATCTTCCGCCGACATATATTCAATCTTACCGTTTGCAGTAACGCCCGGAAGATAACCGAATCGCATTTTCACTTTTTTACCAACCTTAAGTTCGCCTGCTTCTTCCACATTAACTGTTGTCATTACATACCATTCGTGGTTGTTTACCACCTTGCAAACAGGCTGACCCGAATTTGCGGTGCTCTTGTTTTCCTTTGCAGTATCGGAAAGTGCTTCATAGTCTGCTAAGGTATATGTCAAAATATTCTTTGGTGTTAAAACAGATTCCAAAGAGTCAACATTTTTTGAGAACACGCCTGAAATCTGGGAATATATGTCGTTTTTAGAGCTTCTGAGGCTTGCTTCAATAGAGCTCTTTTTAGCCCTAAGTTCGTCTAACGAAACTGTTCCTGCACTTTTGGAATCGCCTGTTATAACCGCATTTATCTGGGCTTTATAGTTTGCAATCTTCTCTATTTTTTTGCTTCTTTTTGCGGAAATTATGTTGTTTTTAATGTTCTCAATATCTTCTTCACTGTTGTTTCCGCCAGCCATATAGGATGTGGCTTCGCCTTCATTTTCAAGCTCTGCAATTTTTTGGTTTATGCTGTTTAGCTCCTGAAGTGTGCTTTCCGAAACATCACCTGTATATACCGTTGACAAAACCCTGCCCTTTCCAACTCTTGTACCCTCTTGAATATAGTGGTACACCATTCCGGAAACCGGTGCATTATATACCTGCTCTGTTCTTACGATATAACCTGTCGTATCTATTTTGTTTTCATAAACTTCAGAAATCGCAGTTTGGGTTTCTACCGGATTTTCCACATAGCGTATGCCGTAGAAAACGCAGAAAGCTATAACCACTATCAAAATGAAATAAATACTTTTTTTCATTACGCTACCTTATCCTTTTTTATGCTTCTTCAGGTGCAAGCATCAGCTCAATCATATCCCACACGCTGATTTTTCCCTCATCGGTCTTAACCGAAAACGGAACTAAAATATCGTCATCATTAAGCTTTAGCTCGTTATAAATCATTTCAAGGTTTTCTTCAAATTCTCGCTTATTAAGCTTGTCGGTTTTGGTTGCAATTACAATAGCACCCTCATCAGGCTGAGCCGCCTTTATCCACTCAAGCATCATTTTATCGTCATTTGTCGGTGCGTGACGTGAATCCACCAAAAGCATTACCTTGCGAAGCTGACTTCTTCTGTAAAGGTAGTCGTCAATCATATTGCCCCAGCTTTCAACATCGGCTTTAGCACGTTTTGCATAGCCGTAACCAGGCAGGTCAACAAGATAAATTGTGTCGTCAATATTATAGAAATTGATGGTAATTGTCTTACCAGGTGTTGCACTGACTCTTGCTAATGACTTTCTGTTTAAAAGCTTATTTATCATTGATGACTTTCCCACATTTGAGCGGCCAACAAAGGCAAACTCAGGAAGTCCCTTTTTAGGGTATTGTTCCTTTTTTACTGCTGAAACTTCAATATCTGCTTTGTGTAAATTCATAAAAACACCTCCATCATTCTTTTTCTTTTGGTATTTTAAAGCTTCCCTGCTTTTTCTTTTTACCAAGTGCCAAATCCAAAACTTCGTCCATAGTAGATACCGGCACAAATTTTATTGCGGATTTTACCACTTCTGAAACATCGTCAAGGTCCGGCTTATTTTCTTCAGGTATTATGACAGTTTTAATTCCTGCCCTATAGGCTGCGGCAGATTTTTCTTTAAGTCCGCCGATTGGAAGAACTCTTCCGCGAAGAGTAATCTCGCCTGTCATTGCAACATCACGTCTTACAGGATAGCCTGTTAGGGCTGATGCAATAGCTGTTGCCATAGTTATTCCGGCAGATGGGCCATCCTTTGGAACAGCGCCTTCCGGCACGTGAATGTGTATGTCACAGGTCTTATAGAACTTATCATAAATCTTAAGCTCGCCTGTTCTTGTACGGATATAGCTTATAGCCGCCATTGCCGATTCTTTCATAACTTCGCCAAGGTTTCCCGTAAGCTCTACCTTTCCCTGACCCTCCATCACGTTTACTTCAACCGACAAGGTGTCGCCACCGGCACTTGTCCACGCAAGACCGCGTACAATTCCAACATCGTCCTTATCATTCATCATATCAACCAAAAATCTGTGTCTACCCATATAATCGGTCAGGTTTTTCGCTGTGATTTTCAAGGATTTTTTGTTCTCTGAAACAATCTTCATTGCGGCTTTTCGAAGTAGTGAGCCTATTTCACGCTCTAAGCCACGAACACCGGATTCTCTTGTATAGTAGTTTATAAGGTCACGGATTGCATCGTCCGACACAGTTACGTTTTTATCAGAAAGTCCGTTTTCTGAAAGCTGTCTTGGCAAAAGATACTGCTTTGCAATACATTCCTTTTCTTCGTTTGTGTAGCCCGATACTTCGATGACTTCAATTCTGTCAAGAAGTGGCTCAGGGATATCTGAAAGCATATTTGCAGTTGTTACAAACAAAACGCCGGACAAATCAAAGGGCACTTCAATAAAGTGGTCGCGGAAAGATGAGTTCTGCTCTGCATCAAGAACTTCCAAAAGTGCGGCAGACGGGTCTCCCTTATAGTCCTGTCCCATCTTGTCAATTTCATCCAAAAGTATAAGCGGATTTTTAACCTTTGCTTCCAAAACGGCAGACATAATTCTGCCCTGCATTGCGCCGATATAGGTCTTTCTGTGGCCACGTATGTCCGCTTCGTCATGGACACCGCCCAAAGAAATTCTGACGTATTCTCTGCCCAAAGCTCTTGCGATGCTTTTTGCAATAGAAGTCTTACCTGTTCCCGGCGGTCCAACAAGGCACAAAATTGTGCTTGCTTTTCCGTTTGTAAGTTTTCTTACAGATAGGTATTCAAGGATTCTTTCCTTGACTTTTACAAGACCAAAATGGTCAGCTTCCAGAATTTCCTGTGCCTTTTTAATGTCAATAACTTCACGGCTTTTTTTAGTCCAAGGAAGGTCTAAAACAGTGTCCAGATAATTTCGCATAACAGCACTGTCAGGAGATGTTGAGTGAAGTCTTTCAAAGCGGGAAATGTCCTTTAAAATCTTTTCCGCCACGTCCTTTTTAATACGTAGTTTTTTTACTTTTTCGCGGTATTCTGCCGCTTCGCCTTTTATTCCCTCTTTCTCGCCAAGCTCTTCTTCAATTACCTTCATTTCTTCACGAAGGTAATATTCACGCTGGTTTTCGTCAATATTTTTCTTTACTTTTTTATCAATCTCACGGGAAATTTTTAGAACCTGCACTTCTTTTGAAATAGCCGCAACCAGCTTTTCAATTCGTACATATACGTCAAGCTCTTCCAAAATTTCCTGCTTTATTTTGAAATTTAAGTTAACGTTTGCCGCAATCAAATCCGCAAATTTGCCAGGATTTGTATCGGAAGATGACACAATAACGCTTTGTGGCGGTATGTTTTTGTTAAGGGCAAAATACTCGTCAAATGCAGCTTCCAAGCTTCTTACAAAACCCTCGTTCACGATTAAGTGGTCGGTATCCATTTCCTTGATTTCACAAATACTTGCCACCTGATACGGAACTTCTGTATTCATTTCGCAAAAACGTGCACGACATACACCCTCAACCATAACACGAACAGCGCCCGACTGAAGCTTTATCACCTGACTGATTTTTGCTATAACGCCTATTTTATATAAATCTAAAACTGAAGGATTTTCCTTTGTAGGATCGGTTTGCGTTACAAGGAAAATCTCTTTATTACCGTTCATAGCGGCTTCAATGGCACGTATGGATTTTCTGCGAATGGCATCAAAACTCAAGGATACCTTTGGGAAAACCACAAGGTTTCGAAGCGCCAAAAGCGGTAATGTTTTTATGTTATCCAAATTATTCACTCCTATTTTTGTTATACATAATAATTATACAACATTTTAACCCTTTTTTCAACCTGTTTTGACATAAAAACTGCCCTTTAAAACAAAAAAATGCGTACATTTCTGTACGCATTTTTTATACTATTCTGTTTCTTTTTTCACCTTGCGAAAAACTTTCTATATTTTTCCTGATTTCGTCAAGGCATCTCACCCTTGATTCATAAGCTCCCCAGGCAATATGCGGGGTTAAAATCACGTTATCAAGGTCTTTTATTTTGTTCATTGGATGATCTTCGCCAAATGGTTCTTTTGTGTAAACATCTACGCCAACGCCACCGATTTTGCCATCCAAAACTGCATCACAAAGGGCTTCTTCATCGGTAACTGAGCCACGTGCCACATTTACCAAAATTGCATTTTTCTTCATTTTGGAAATCATTTCCCTTGAAATTATGCCACATGTTTCAGGGCTTGCCGGAAGATGCACCGATATAATATCGGATTTTTCCATAAGCTCTGATAAAGACACCGTGTTGTAGCCATCGCCAGGTGTTCGCTTAAATGCAAGTACGTTCATACCCATAGCTTCTGCCACCTTTGCCACCTGCTTACCTATATTTCCAAGCCCCACAACGCCCCAGGTCTTGCCTGCAACTTCGTAGTATGTAGGTGATAAGCGGTTTGCTACACCGCTTTTTGTGTATGCTCCGCTTTTCACAAAGTCGTTATATTCCTTTTGGTGCATCACAAGGGAAAGTGCCATAGAAATTGTAAGCTGTGCCACAGATTGTGTGGAATATCCCACAACGTTACAAACTGCAATACCCTTCTCCTTGCAGTAGGCTGTATCCACATTGTCATAGCCTGTTGCTGCAACACAGATAAGCTTAAGATTTTTGGCATCCCCAAGGTTATGAGCACCAAGTTTTATTTTGTTGATGATAACAACTTCTGCATCTTTTATTCGCTCTGCCACCAATTCCGGCTCGGTTGTGCCGTAAATTTCGGTATCGTCACCGAAAATATCAAGGTTTATATCATCACCTAAAGTTTTTCCGTCTAAAATAACTGTTTTCATTGTAAATTCCTTATTTCTTCGCAGAAAGTGCTGCTCCGATTATTCCCGCATCGCCAAACAATGTGGCAATTTCCACTTCTGCCTTGTGCATATAGCGATTGTAATCATTCTTATTAACAAGCTCTTTTATAGGATTTAAAAGATAGTCGCCCTGTTTTGATACGCTTCCGCCGATAACAACCTTTTCAGGCTGGAAGATGTTCACCATATTGGTAATGCCCTCTGCAACGTATCTATAATAGTTGTCCAAAACTTCCAGCGCAACCTTGTCCCCTTGCTGTGCTGCATCAAATGTTATTTTTCCTGTAACCTTTCCTGCCTTTTCTGCCAAGCTGTGCAATAAACTATCAGGGTTTTTCGCCATAGCTTCTTTTGTCTGTCGGATAAGTGCTGTAACAGAGCCATAAGCTTCCCAGCAACCTTTTCTTCCGCAAGTACATTCTTCTCCGCCTGAAACGATCACACTATGCCCGATTTCAGCGCCAACGCCGTTATGACCGTGGAAAATTTTTCCGTCTAAAATAACACCGCCGCCGATACCTGTGCCAAGAGTTACAAAAACATAGCTTTTTGCACCATTACCGTTTACTTCGTATTCCCCAAGTGCCGCTGCATTTGCGTCATTTTCAAGGTTTACAGGTAT
>JAFUJN010000003.1 GCA_017468095.1 Clostridia bacterium | reverse complement strand
CTCAGTCCCAATGTGGCCGATCAACCTCTCAGTTCGGCTACTGATCGTCGACTTGGTGAGCCGTTACCTCACCAACTATCTAATCAGACGCGAGTCCATCCATTAGCGATAAATCTTTTAAACTTCCAAGATGCCTTGGATATTCCGTATGCGGTATTAGCACAAATTTCTCTGTGTTATTCCCCACTAATGGGCAGGTTACTCACGCGTTACTCACCCGTCCGCCGCTAAGCTTCCCCGGAATCACCCCGAAGGGATCTTCCAGATGGCTCCGCTCGACTTGCATGTGTTAGGCACGCCGCCAGCGTTCGTCCTGAGCCAGGATCAAACTCTCGATAAAATGGTTATATTAACATCCGAAGATGCTCATATACTTTAATCTTGGTTTGTTAGCTCATTTTACTAACTTGTACTTTAAAGTACGCTGACTTTTAAATTTCGTTTCCGAATTTCTGTCATAAAAAACTCTTTGTTTTTGTGAACTCTTGGTTCACTGACAAGAACTCTGCACTGTTTATTTTTCAATGTTCAGCGCTGTCAAAAGCGACAGCTTTTATATATTATCACAATTCATATCAAATGTCAAGCATTTTTCTTAATTTTTTTAAGATTTTTTCTGCTTTTTTCCTGTGACAACTTTGTTATTTTAACATAAAAAAACCCGTTTTGTCAACGGGTTTTTTCAAAATGTCCCTTTTGCACTCTTTTTACAGAAAATTGTCGTTTCTTTTGTGCAATTTACACTAAAGAGTCAATTTCATCAAGCCAAAGCTTACCGCAGGCATCGCTTGGCATACGCCAATCATTAGGCGATAACGATATATCAACAGCCTTTGGTCCGTCAGGAACGCATGAGCGTTTAAACTGCTGGGTAAAGAAGCGTCTATAGAACATATTCATCCAACTGATAATCTCTTTATCACTATACTCACCTTTGAAAGCGATTTTTGCAAGATGATATACTTTAGACGGTGCAAAACCGAATCTAACCATATTATATAGGAAGAAATCATGCAAAACGTACGGGCCTACTGCCTGCTCTGTCTTTTGTGCAATCTCGCCTTCCTTTGGTGGAAGAAGCTCCGGACTTACCGGTGTTGCTACTATGTCAAGAAGAACAGCCTTAAGCTTTTCGCTTCCTATTCTTTCTGCTTCATATTCCACAAGGTATTTTATAAGTGTCTTTGGCACTCCGCTGTTTACACCATACATTGACATATGGTCGCCATTGTATGTTGCCCAGCCAAGCGCAAGCTCTGACATATCCCCTGTTCCGATAACCAAAGCTCCCATCTTATTGGCAATATCCATAAGAACCTGTGTACGTTCACGGGCCTGAGAGTTTTCGTAGGTTATATCATAGTCATTCTCGCTTTGCTCAATATCCTTAAAGTGCTGAATAACCGCATCTTTAATATTTATTTCGCGAAGCTCCGCTCCAACAATTTCAGAAAGAGCCACCGCATTATTATATGTTCGCTCTGTTGTGCCGAAGCAAGGCATAGTTACAGCAAGAATGTTCTTTTTATCAAGGCCTGCAAGGTCAAAAGCACGAGCTGTAACCAAAAGTGCTAAAGTTGAATCAAGTCCACCTGAAATGCCAAGCACTACACTCTTTGTGCCGGTATGCAAAAGTCGCTTTTTAAGTCCATTAGCCTGAAGCTGAAGTACCGCTTCAAAATATTCATTATCCATTTTCACAAAAGGAAGCTTTTCTACTTTTCGTGTTAGGCTTGTTTCTGCTACTTCGAAATCAGTTTCTACTATGTGATACTGTTTTTCGGTATAGCGTACAAATGTAGATGTACGTCTTCGCTCAAAAGCTAACATATCCACATCTATTTCTGATGTTACTATTTCATTTTCAAATAGTGTGCCTCTTGCAAGAATTGTACCCTTTTCGCAAATCATACTGTCACCGCTGTAAACCACGTCAGCAGTAGATTCGCCTGTACCTGAACTTGCATAGATGTATCCGCACATAAGGCTTGATGACTGCATACTAACAAGAGTTTTTCTGTAGTTGCTCTTCCCTGCTGATTCCGAGCTTGCAGATAGGTTTGCAATAATTGTAGCACCTGCTGCTGCGTGCATATTAGATGGTGGGCTTACTGTCCAGATATCTTCACAGATTTCTATCGCCAAAGCAAAGTTTTTCATATTTTTGTCACGGACAATCATGTTTGTTCCAAAAGGAACGGTATCATTTCCCCATGAGATAAATTCTGTTTCGGATTTTCCCGGTGCAAAATATCTTGCATCATAGAACTCTGCATAAGTAGGCAAATGCATCTTTGGCACTATTGCAAGAATTTTTCCGCGATAAAGAATTACTGCGCAGTTATAAAGCTTGTGACAAACCGAAACAGGTGCGCCCACGATTATCAAAGAATCACGATTTTTTGATGCATTGGCTATATCAAGAACTGCCTTTTCAGCATCACGAATCAATGTTTCCTGAAAAAACAAATCTCCGCAAGTATATCCTGTAACTGCAAGTTCAGGAAATACAACAACTTTAGCATCTTCTGTTTTCTCAATATTCTTGATTATTTCGCCGCTATTAAATCTGCAATCCGCAACCTTAACTTCAGGTGTTACGGCACAAACCTTTATAAATCCGTTTTTCATCAGGAATTCTCCTTTATCTTCTCCCAGTATTCTTTAGTTAATTTTTCCATTTTATTATCACCGTACTCATAGTATACGGTATTTTTAATCTTATCAGGCAAGTACTGCTGTTTTACATAATGGTCAGGATAGCTGTGAGGGTATTTATATCCTATACCGTGACCCATCTTCTCCGCTCCGCCATAATGTGCATCCTGAAGATGGTCAGGAATACTTCCTGTATCCTTTGTTGCAATATCCTGCATCGCCGCATCTATGGCATTGACTGCTGAATTTGATTTTGGCGATGTGGCAAGCATAATAACCGCTTCGGCAAGTGGTATTCTTGCTTCCGGCATACCAAGCTGAAGTGCCGAATCCACACAGGCTTTTGTAATAGCCGCAGCCTGCGGATATGCAAGGCCTATATCTTCTGATGCAATAACAAGCATTCTTCTTATGGCACTCACCATATCTCCTGCTGACAGGATTTTGGCAAGGTAGTAAATCGCCGCATCAGGATCAGAGCCACGGATTGATTTCTGGAATGCACTTAAAACATCATAGTGACTGTCTCCGTCACGGTCATACCTTAAAACCTTCTTCTGTGTTGCCTGTTCTGCAATTTTTTCGTCTATTATTATTTCGCCATTCTTATTGGCAGGTGTTGTCAAAAAGCAAAGTTCCAAGGAGTTTAGTGCTTTCCTGACATCTCCGCCGCCTGATACCGCAATGTGCATCAAAGCGCCATCTGTTGCTGTTATCTTGTAGTCCTTATAATCTTCTTCACCAAGTTTTTTAACTGCTCTCTCTAATGCTTTTTTTATATCAAGCTCTGAAAGTGGCTTAAACTCAAATACAACACTTCTTGAAAGCACCGCATTATACACATAAAAATATGGGTTTTCGGTGGTACTTGCAATTAAAGTAATTTTGCCGTTTTCCATAAACTCAAGTAATGACTGCTGCTGCTTTTTATTAAAGTGCTGAATTTCGTCTAAGTACAAAAGCACGCCGTTTGTAGTCAAAAACGTATCAAGGGAATTTATGATATCCTTAACATCGGAAACCGATGCAGATGTGGCGTTTAAGTGATGCAGAGTTTTACCCGTTTTCTTTGCAATTATATTGGCAACGGTAGTTTTACCGATACCTGATGGGCCATAGAAAATCATATTAGGAACTTCCCCGTTTTCTATTACCCTTTTTAATATTCCATTGTCACCGATTAAATGCTCCTGTCCCACAACTTCCGCTATGGTTTCAGGGCGTAATCGGTCTGCTAACGGTCGGCTCACTTTGAGCACCCCCTACACGGTTGTTTCTTGGTTAAATCCTTTTTCATAAGAATGTGTGGCTCGTTATTTTTCATAAACGCATCCCCGCATACTTCATAGCTTTCAAACTCGAAGAATCCCTTTAGAGCTACAGGTGCTTTTACAATCATCCACTTTGCTCCAAGGCGTTCCGCCTTATCCGCCAAAGCTCGCATTACAAGGTCGCCAACATACTGTCTGCGGTATTCCTTTAGAAGTCCCACAAAGCTCACTTCAAAGGTTTCGCTGTCCACCTCGGTCATTCGACCCAAACCCATCTGGTGAATTTCTTCATAGCCCACGATGTGATAGGATTCGTTCTCCAAATCATCAGTTACTTCATCATAACCAAGCTCATCTTTAAATATTCTATTTCTTAAATCTTTTACTATTTTATATCCGTTTTCGCCGTAAATAAATTGAAATTTAAGCATTTTCCTTTGTCCTAACTATTAGAATTCGGCAGTACCAACTGTTCTTGGGAATGGAAGTACGTCACGGATGTTCTGCATACCTGTGATATACATAACCGCTCTTTCAAAGCCAAGACCGAAGCCTGCGTGCTTGTTTGTTCCGTACTTTCTAAGGTCTAAATAGAAGTCGTAATCCTTAGGGTCAAGACCACATTCTTTCATACGAGTCTCTAAAACATCGTAGTTTTCTTCTCTCTGGCTTCCACCGATAATTTCGCCGATGCCAGGAACCAATAGGTCACAAGCTGCAACTGTTTTTCCGTCATCATTAAGCTTCATATAGAAAGCCTTGATTTCCTTTGGATAGTCTGTTACAAATACAGGTTTTTTGAATACCTGTTCTGTTAAGAATCTTTCGTGCTCTGTCTGTAAGTCGCATCCCCATTCAACAGGGTAATCGAAATTATCGTTGTTCTTCTTCAGGATTTCAACAGCTTCTGTGTAAGTTACTCTTGCAAATTCGTTTGAAACAACGTTATTTAGTCTGTCTAAAAGTCCCTTATCAATAAACTGGTTGAAGAACGCCATTTCTTCAGGAGCGTTGTCTAAGCAGTAGTTGATAATGTACTTAATCATATCTTCTGCCAAATCCATATCGTCTGCAAGGTCAGCAAAAGCGATTTCAGGCTCGATCATCCAGAACTCCGCTGCGTGACGAGTTGTGTTTGAGTTTTCGGCTCTGAATGTTGGGCCGAATGTATAAACGTTTCTGAATGCCATACAGTAGGTTTCAACGTTAAGCTGACCTGAAACTGTAAGGTTTGCAGCTTTTCCGAAGAAGTCTTTTGCAAAATCAGTTGTTCCGTCTTCCGCCTTTGGAAGATTGTTCATATCCATTGTTGTTACCTGGAACATTTCGCCTGCACCTTCGCAGTCGCTTGTTGTTATGATTGGTGTATGAACATAAACAAAGCCTCTATCCTGGAAGAACTGATGAATTGCATAAGCAATCATTGAGCGGATACGAAATACCGCACTAAATGTATTTGTTCTTGGTCTTAGGTGACACTGTGTTCTTAAGTATTCAAGAGTATGGCGCTTGTTCTGGATTGGGTAATCAGGTGTTGATGTACCTTCAATCACAACGTTTTCCGCCTTGATTTCAAATGCCTGCTTTGCATCAGGTGTTAAAACAAGTTTTCCTGTAACTGTAACTGATGCTGCAATATTAAGATGAGTAAGCTTGTCAAAGTTGTCAAGGTTATCTTCAATAACAATCTGTATGCTCTTAAAAAAGCTTCCGTCATTAAGCTCAATAAAACCAAAGTTCTTTGATGCACGAAGGTTTCTTATCCAACCTGACACAGTAACTGTCTGGTCCGCAAATTTTTCTGTGTTTCTGTAAATTTCTTTAACTAATGCTTTCATTTTAAATCCCCTCTATATAAATTATTTTTTATCTACAATTTCAATGCTGTCAAGAGTCGCCCTGAAGTTCTTTCTTATAGCGGCTAAGTACTCTTCGCGAAGCTCTTTTTGTTCCGCGATTTCAGCTTCATTAAGTCCCACTTCTTTGGACTTTTTTGCAAGCTCATTTATTCTTAAAATCTTCTTTTGATCCATATCCTCTTCGCCTCCACTTTACATTATACACCAAAAATAAAAAAATTTCAATACAAGCTACCAAATCTTATAAAAAAACATAGTATATACTACAAGCGGCATAAAAGTCGCAAATGAAAGGAGGCTACACGCATGGGTGAATGTGGTTGCAACAACGGCTGTGGTGGCTGCGCTAATTTCGATTTCGATATGATTTTGTGGGTTCTTATCATCATCGTTATTGTTACATGTATGTGCAACAACTAAGCTTTGGGGATTAACATCCCTTATGTAAAAGGCTGCACCGCCTTTGGTGCAGCCTTCTTTTTTATTCATAGTCTATTCCAATGTCATTATTTATCACATTGGCACTTGTGATGCTTCCCTTTCCATAGCGGTCACGTAATTTGTCAATGGCAAGCTCAAGCTTTTCCCTTTTTTCATCGTTAAAGTCAAGGTCGAAAAGATTTACCTGTCCGCCAAATTCTGCATCTTGGAAATTGCTTCCCGTAACCGTAATCATTCTGATAGGCTCATCACTCTTCCAGTTTTCTTCTATAATCTCCATGGCCACCTTATAAATATCTTTAGTAAGATAGGTTGGGCTTTCAAGAGTTTTTTGCCTTGCAATAGTTTTAAGGTCGGTATCCTTAATATGCACTGTAACAGTATTGCACTTGATGTTCTTTTCACGCATCTGGTGTGCGATGTTATCAGATAAGGTCATAACACCCTTTGCAATATCGTCTCTGCCAAGAAGGTTTCTTGAAAATGTCATACCTTTGCCGATGGATTTTATTTCACGCTTATCATAAAAATGTCCCACAGGCTCATCGTCTTCGCCACGGGCATAGCGAACAAGCATCTCGGCCTGCTTTCCCAATTTCTTTGCTAAAAGACCGCTATCCGCATTAGCTAAATCCCCGATAGTTTTTATGTTGCACTTTAAAAGCGCCTCGCAGGTTTTTCGCCCTGCAAAAATCATGGCCGATACCGGCATTGGATATAAAATATCCTTATAATTCTCACGGGATATTACTGTTGTGGCATCCGGCTTTTTATAATCGCTTCCAAGCTTTGCAAAAACCTTGTTAAAGGACACACCGATTGAAACAGAAATCCCAAGTTCCCTTTTCACTCTTTCACGGATAGTGTCCGCAATGGTTTTTCCGTCACCAAAAAGTTTGGTGCTTCCTGTAACATAGAGCCAGCTTTCGTCAACGCTGAACTTTTCCACCTGGTCGGTATAGTCAACATAAATCTTATTTATTTTTTCGGAATACTCTTCATAAAGTTCGTGATGTGGCGGAACGGTTACAAGGTTCGGGCATTTTTGTTTTGCCTGCCATATAGGCTCTGCTGTTTTTACGCCGTAGCTTTTTGCGATTTCGTTTTTAGCAAGGATTATTCCGTGACGAGCTTCCCTGTCACCGGAAACGGCCAAGGGCACATTTTTATATTCAGGTTTTGACACGCATTCCACGGAAGCAAAGAAATTATTGCAGTCACTATGCAAAATAATTCTGTCCATAGCCTATATCCTTTCAATCCAAACTAAAACTCCTGCGTTCACCAAAAACGCCAAGGCAATAAGTGCAGAAAACAGTTTCTTTCTCGTCTTATGGTGAAATGTTTTCATTCCAAGTATAGCACCCACAGCTCCCATCAAAAAAGCCGAGCCGATTAGCGTTTTTTCGCTTATTCGCCATTTATCATTTTTGGCACACCACTTGTCAATTCCATATAACATAAAAACTGCCACATTCCAGATTGCAAGCAGAGTCAGATAATTATCGTTCATTATTTTCCCTCACAAAATAGATTACATACTTATTATAAATCCCACGCCTAACCTTTGTCAACCTTGTACTTTTGTTAATTTTGTGTTACAAGCTGTCACCAATTATTGTAAGTTTGAATAATATATGATATACTGAATATAGTAAAACATAAAAAGGAGTGATTTTTGTGGATAAGCTATTAGATACTATTAAAAAGGGACTTTCAATCGCCGTAACAGAAGCAGGAAAGCTTACTAAAACTGTTGCAGGAAAAACAAACAACATTGTTGACGTTACAAAGCTTAACCTTGCTTTAAACGAAACTGAAAGAAAGATTTCAGCACTTTATGAGAAAATCGGTGAAACCGTATATGCAAAATATTCAGATGGCGCACTTGAATGCGATGAGTTCGATGAAATCTTAAAGGAAATCGACGCATTTAAAGCTGAGCAAGAAGGCTTAAAGGCACAAATTGCCGAGCTTAAGAATGCAATTACCTGCCCTGAATGTGGCGCAAATAATGACAAGGGTAGCGATTTCTGTTCAAAGTGCGGTGCAAAACTTGCGGGCGACTGCGAAAAGCCGGAAGAAGATAAGGTTATCGAAGTAACCGAGTTCACAGAAGAATAATTAAAACAGGAGTTTTAAAACTCCTGTTTTTTTGTATAAAAAAAT
>JAFUJN010000031.1 GCA_017468095.1 Clostridia bacterium | reverse complement strand
TTTCAAAGAGTCGCTTGCCTTTTTGGTGTCAAGCTTCATAAACTTTTCCAAAATCGCTTTTTTATCGGCATCAGATAAAGAATTTTTCAGTTTTTGACCCTCAGGCGTTTTCATAAACTGTGTTACCATATCCGCAGAATTTTTTAGTTTATCGCTACCCATCCCCGATAATATCTTTTTAAGCTTGTCGTTCATATTAGAATCCACATAAATCACCTCTTATTTCATTATATTCTATAAGGTAAAAAAATTTACAAAAACTCTTGTATTTCCTTGAAATTTGTGGTATAATTTCATCTGTATGAATTAAAGGCTATGATGAAACAAAGTAGAGTATGCTTTTCCAGAAGAGAGTAGCGGTCTTGGGCTGTGAGCCGCTATGGTACAGGCATAACTTGAAATTTCCTTTCGGAGCCGTATGGGTGAAGCTACAAAAAGTGTGTAGTCCATACCGCAATCGGTGCGTTAAGCCGAAAATTAAGTGTCTGCAATTTTTGCAGAAATATGGGTGGTACCGCGGAGTTTTCACTTCGTCCCTGTTTTGGGACGGAGTTTTTTTAATTCTAAAAACTATTCCGTCTTCCTAAAAAACAGGAAGATTTCTTATTTTAAGGAGGAAAAACAATGAAACAACAGTTAGAGCAAATCAAAATTGCTGCTACCGAGCAGCTACAAAATGCCGAAACTATTGAAGCTTTGGAAGAAGCAAGAATTAAGTACCTCGGCAAAAAAGGTGAGCTTACATCTATCCTAAAAGGTATGGGCGGCTTATCCGCTGAAGAGCGTCCTATCATCGGTGCTCTTGCCAACGAAGTTCGTGAGTTTTTAACAAACGCAATCGATTCCAAAAAGGCTGAAATGGAGCAGGCACTTCAGGATGAAAAGCTTAAAAAGGAAGTAATTGACATTACAATGCCTGGTAAGCGTTCAAAGGTTGGTAATCTTCATCCGCTAACAAAGGTTCTTGATGAGTTTAAGGACACAGTTATCGGTATGGGCTTTGAAATTGCAGAAGGTCCTGATGTTGAAACAGACTACTACAACTTCGAAGCACTAAATATTCCAAAAAATCACCCTGCAAGAGATACACAGGACTCATTCTATGTTGAAGACAATATAGTGCTAAGAACTCAGACATCTCCAATGCAGATTCGTGTTATGGAAAACAAAAAACCGCCTATCCGCATTATTGCACCAGGCAGAGTTTACAGAAGTGACGCTATGGACGCAACTCACTCTCCTATCTTCCACCAGATTGAAGGTCTTGTTGTAGATAAGGGCATCACAATGGCAGATTTAAAGGGAACACTTGAAGCACTAATCAAGTCAATCTATGGCGACAACGCTAAATGCCGTTTCCGTCCACACCACTTCCCATTCACAGAGCCATCAGTTGAAACTGACGTTCAGTGCTTTAACTGTGGCGGTAAGGGTTGCAGTATGTGTAAGGGCGAAGGCTGGATTGAAATCCTAGGTGGCGGTATGGTGCACCCGAAGGTTCTTGCAAACTGCGGAATTGACCCGGAAGTTTATTCAGGCTTTGCCTTTGGTATCGGTCTTGAAAGACTTGTTATGGGTAGATATGACATTAACGACATCCGTCTTTTCTATGAAAATGACGTGAGATTCTTGAAACAATTTTAATTAAGGAAAGGACTGATTAAACAATGAAAGTACCAATGAGTTGGTTTAACGACTATACAAATGTTGACGGCATTGCGCCGAGAGAGTACGCAGAAGCCCTTACCTTAACAGGTTCCAAGGTTGAAACCGTTGAGAATATGGGAGCGGATATTCAGAATGTTGTTACAGGTAAAATCCTTGAAATAACAGAGCATCCTGATTCTGACCATATGGTTATCTGCAAAGTTGATGTTAAAGATGAAATTCTTCAAATCGTAACAGGTGCGCCAAACGTTAAAGTTGGCCAGATTGTTCCTGTTGCTAAAAATGATTCATATTTGCCGGGTGGCGTTCATATTAAAACAGGAAAGCTTCGTGGCGTTGAATCCTACGGTATGCTTTGCTCACACGAAGAGCTTGGTTTATCAGAAAGCGACTTATCTTGGGAGCCTGAATACGGAATTTTGGTTCTTCCTGAAAATACCGAAGTTGGTATGGATATTAAAGACTTCTTCGGTCTTAATGAAGAAGTTGTTGAGTTTGAAATTACTTCAAACAGACCTGATTGCTTCAGCGTAATCGGGCTTGCACGTGAAACTGCGGCTACATTTGGTAAGCCATTTTCAGTTCCTGTACCAACATATAACGAAACAACCGAAAATATTGCGGACACAATTTCTGTAACTGTTGAAAATCCTGACAAGTGCCTAAGATATACAGCAAAAATGATTAAGAACGTAAAAATCGGCCCGTCACCTGCATGGATGGTGCACAGATTAAAGGCTGCAGGTATCCGTTCAATCAATAACATTGTTGACATTACAAACTATATTCTTTTAGAGTACGGTCAGCCGATGCACGCATTTGACCTTCGCCACCTAGCAGGCGGTAAGATTATTGTTCGTAACGCTGAAGACGGTGAAGTTATCAAGACTTTGGACGAACAGGACAGAACACTAAATCAAAATGACCTTGTTATTGCGGACGCTGAAAAAGCAGTTGCAATCGCAGGTGTTATGGGTGGATTTAATTCAGAAATAGAAGATGATACAACAACTGTTGTATTTGAATCTGCAACATTTGATGCGGTTTCAGTTCGTTTAACTGCTCAAAAAGCAGGTCTTAGAACAGAGGCATCATCAAGATACGAAAAGGGTCTTGATGTTAACAACACAATCCCTGCAATAAACCGTGCCTGCCAGCTTGTAGAAGAGCTTGGTTGCGGAGAAATCGTAGGCGGAATGATTGACGTTGTTGGTAATGTACCAGCTCCTACAGTTCTTGCATTCAGACCTGAAAAAATCAATGCATTCTTGGGAATTGACATTTCAAAGGAAGAAATGGCAGGATACCTTACTACAATAGATTTTAAGGTTGACCTTGATAAGATGGAAATTACAGTTCCGTCATTCAGACCTGACGTTGTAGCTGAAGCCGATGTTGCAGAAGAAGTTGCAAGATTCTATGGCTATAACAAGATTCCTACAACACTTATTTCAGGCGAAGCTACAAAGGGTTCATACTCACCGCTACAGAAGTTTAGAAAAGACCTATCAGGTATGCTTACAGCTCAGGGTATGTACGAAATCTATACATTCACATTTATCGGTGAGAACGAATTTGATAAGCTTAGCTTACCTTCTGACATCTCTTTCAGAAATGCAGTCAGAATAAGAAATCCGCTTGGCGAAGATACCTCAATTATGAGAACAACAATGCTTGCGTCAATGCTTGAAACCTTATCTTATAACTACAACCGTAAGAATGAAGAAGCAAAGCTGTTTGAAATAAGCAAAACTTATATTCCGACAGTTGCCGGCCAGCTTCCAAACGAGCCTGAAAAGCTTGCAATCGGTATGTATGGAAAAGATATTGACTTCTTCTGCCTTAAGGGTGCTTTAGAAGAAATTATTGAAGGACTTAACCTAAAGGGTATCAGCTGGAGTCCACTTACAACTTGCCCATCACTTCACCCAGGTAGAGCTGCAAGCCTAATGATTGGTGACAAGCAAATTGGTATCTTGGGTCAGGTTCATCCGACAGTTTGCAAGAACTTTGATATTGACACAACTTGCTTCGTAGCTGAAATTGATATTCTTCCGCTATTTGAAGCTGTTGACAATAACGTGAAGTATAAAGCACTTCCAAAGTTCCCTGCAGCAGAACGTGATATTGCCGTTTTGGTTGACAAAACTGCACTTGTTGGTGACCTTGAAGCAACAATCGCAAAGGCATCAGGTGCGCTACTTGAAAACATCCGACTATTTGACGTTTACGAAGGCGACAGAATTCCTGAAGATAAGAAGAGCGTTGCATTTGCAATCTCATTCCGTGCCGCTGACCGAAGCTTAACCAGCGAAGAGGTTAACAAGGTATTTAATAAGATTGTTAAGGACCTACAGTTTAAGAATAACGCACAACTTAGATAATTAAAATATCCATTCGCTAAATGCGGATGGATATTTTAATGCAACAAAAAAACGCAAGATTAAATCTTGCGTTTTTTTATTGTGCTTTTATTATGCAGGAAATTACTACTTTTAGGTTGTAATTTCCGTAATAACAAAATTGCTACATCATTCCCACGCCCGCAGGCGGGGCTTTTATCAAAAGCTTTTTTATAGAAGCTCTACACCGTAACCGCCGGCAATGTATCTTCTCATAAGAATGATGTCTCTTGTTTCAACTAGTCCGTTCTTATCTACATCTGCCGCATCAGGGTTGATTTCTACACCGTAACCGCCGGCAATGTATCTTCTTACAAGAATAATATCTCTTGTTTCGATTAGTCCGTTACCGTCAACGTCACCAGGTACGTATGTTGGTTTTAACTTTTCGATAACTTCTGTCTTCTGCTCGCCACAGATACATGTGTATGTCATTTCGCCTTCTGCTTCAGTTGTAGGCTCTTTAGTTACAACGCCTTCGCCCCAAACGTGGTCTGGTAGCTTAGCGATTGATTCTGCGTAGCTTTCACCACATTCACATGTGTATGTCATTTCGCCTTCTTCGGTATGTGTTGCAGCCTTTGTTACTGCTCCAACATATTCGTGGTCAGGTGTCTTTGAAATAGCTTCTGTATAGCTATCGCCACATACTTCACATGTGTATGTCTTTTCTCCTTCTTCTGTATGAGTTGGAGCCTTTGTTACTTCGCCTTCATTGTATGAATGGCCAAGAGCTGGAATTACTACGTTTAGTATCTGTTCACTGCCATCTTCTGTTGTGTAGTTCCTACCACAACCATCACAGCTATAGTACTCAACGTTTCCTGCTTCTGTACAAGTTGGCTCTACCGCATCCACCTTAGTCATTGTGTGTGTATGGCCAAGAGCAGGGATTGTTACTGTTCTTTCAGCACCACATACTGTACATGTGTAAACCTTTTCGCCTTCTTCATATTCACCAGGCTCAACTGTTACTTCGCCTGCATTCCATGCGTGTGGTTCTGTTACTGCATCACCACAGTCACAAACCTTCTTATGGTTGTCGCCATCAGCTGTCCAATCACTATATGAGTGACCTGTTGCTGTGATAACTTCTGTCTTCTTCTCGCCACATACTTCACATGTGT
>JAFUJN010000030.1 GCA_017468095.1 Clostridia bacterium | reverse complement strand
GAAAACCAAAAGCTTATGACAGGTGCATCACCAAGTGTTATGGTGTCGGTTTTGGAAGGCTTAGGCGTTGATGCTCTTGGTGTAAACTGTAGCCTTGGCCCTGATAAGATGCTTCCTGTGGTAAAAGAAATTATAGAGAATGCATCAATCCCTGTTATTGTAAACCCAAATGCAGGACTTCCTGTTATAAAGGACGGAAAGACAGAATTTGATATTGATGCCAAAAGTTTTGCAAAGTCAATGGAAGAAATCGCAAAGCTTGGTGCAGGAATTTTAGGCGGTTGCTGTGGAACAACGCCGGAGTATATTAAAAAGACCAGAGAATTAGTAGATAAACTTGAGTTTCTTCCAATAGAAGAAAAGAACAGGACTGTTGTTTCTTCATATAATCACACGGTGGAATTTGGCGAGAAGCCGATTTTGATAGGTGAGAGAATTAACCCAACAGGCAAAAAGATTTTAAAGGAAGCACTTCGCCAAAAAAATTACGAGTATATCTTGAAAGAGGGTATTGGTCAGGAGGATGCAGGAGCGGACATTTTAGACGTAAATGCAGGGCTTCCTGAAATTGATGAAAAAGAAGTACTTCAGGATTTGGTGAAACTTTTTCAAAGCGTCACAAGTCTGCCACTTCAGATTGACACATCAAATGCAGATGCAATGGAGGCTTCTCTTCGCCAATATAACGGCAAAGCACTCATAAATTCCGTAAACGGAAAGAAAGAGTCAATGAAGGAGATTTTTCCGCTTGCAAAAAAATACGGCGGAGCGGTAATTTGCCTGACTTTGGACGAAGACGGAATCCCTGAAACTGCAAGTGGTAGAATAGAAATAGCCAATAAGATTATCGAAACCGCAAAAGAGTACGGCATTTCACAAAAAGATTTGATATTTGACCCGCTTTGTATGACCATAAGCTCGGATTCTGCATCTGCCATAGTAACTTTAGAATGCATAAAAGAGTTCAAGAAAATGGGAATAAAAACCAGTCTCGGCGTTTCCAACGTTTCCTTTGGACTTCCAAAACGAAACCTGATAAACTCTACATTTTTTGCGATGGCATTGGCAACAGGTCTTAACGCAGCTATTATGAATCCATATTCCTCAGAAATGATGGATGTTTATTACAGCTTTTGTGCACTTTCCAATTTGGATGAAAGGTGCGAAAACTACATAAACTATGCATCAAGGGAAGATGAAAAGGCGGAGATAAAACCGCAGAACACGGAAGTTTCTGATAACGACGGGCTTATCCGTGCCGTTTTAAAGGGACTTACAGATGAGTCACAAAACTATACAAAAAAGCTTCTTGAAACGGAAGAACCGCTTTCGGTAATTGATAACTGCATTATTCCTGCCCTTGATGAAATGGGCAGTAAGTTTGAGAAAGGCAGGGCTTTCCTGCCACAGCTTTTGATGAGTGCAGAAGCGGCAAAAGTTGCATTTGACGTAATTAAAGCAAGAATGCAGGATGGCGGAAAAAGTCGTGATAAAAAATACAAAATAGTCCTTGCAACAGTAAAGGGCGACATTCACGATATAGGAAAAAATATAGTAAAGGTATTGCTTGAAAATTACGATTTTGACGTTATTGATTTGGGTAAAGACGTTGATGCAAAGGTGATTGTGGATACCGCAAATCGT
>JAFUJN010000029.1 GCA_017468095.1 Clostridia bacterium | reverse complement strand
TGGCGAGCCCTCTGCCAGTACAGTTGGCACTGCCGATATGAGCAGTGCCAAAGTACATATTATGCCTAAAATTTTTCTAAAAAATTTCATTTCTAACCCTCCGTATTACCACAATACGCTGGTGATTGACTTGTTAGCATATTGCAAAATACGAAGTGCTTCAACTGCGGCAAGAGTTCCGTCGCCGTTGATATCAGCGCGAAGGAATTCTTCCTGTGTAAGCAAGCTTTCATCATATATAGCACGAAGAAGCTTTAATGCGTCAAGTACAGTGATATTACCATCGCCGTCAACGTCACCCTTGGCATTGTTTTCAACTGCCTGATATACGGTGATTTCATACGGGTCTTCGCTTGTGTGGCTTCCTGCATAAGTGTAGTTCACGCCGTCAAATGCTGCGATGTAATATTCTACGCCATCAAGTGTTACGCTGGATGCAGGGATAGCTGCTGTGTACTTGTCGTTTGACTTTGTCATATCAAGTGATTTCCACTCTTCTGTTCCCTTTACTCTGTAGTAAAGTTTCGCATTTTGAATACCGATATTATCGCTTACAGTTGCGGAAACGATAACCTTATTTCCTGTTGTTGCGGTATAAACAGGTGAATGGTAAACGTTTGGCGCCATTGTATCCTTTGCTGTGATTGAAATCTTACCTGCAGGTTTTGATTCGCTTGAAACGTCTGTCAAAACAACTGTGAATGTGTAGTAATACTTAACACCAGGTTCAACTTCTGTATCAACAAAAGTATTTTCTTCTGATGGGATAACAGTTTTGTTAACTCTTACATAATTTCCGTCTTCGCTTGTTGCGCGGTAAACGTTATAACCTGCAAGAGTGTCATAGTCATCCTGCATCCACTCTAAGTGAATACCATCGTTATCGGCATAACCCTGCATCATCATTGCCATTGCAGCGGTTGTGTCAATTTCAAAGCCAAATCTTGCCCAGTCAGTATAAAGCTTTAAGTGAGCGCCATTTTCGTCGGCTGCGGTTCTACCGTTTGTAACTCTTATGAACTGGTAACCATTTTCAATAACAGTCTTAAGAGTTGTTTCGCCGACCCATGTTCTTGCATCCTGGAATCCTCCGTAGATTTCATAATCAGCATACGGATATGTGCTTCCGAAGAATACATTCAAGCCATATTCTGTATCCATATCACGGTTAAACTTAACAACAAACTTAACCTTACCGCCTGAAACAACGGTCATAACTTCGCCCGATTCGTCAGTTAAGTATGCATCTGTTACAAATGGGAATGTGTTTTCAGGTGCTTCTGTTAGGATTTCACCCTCGTTAATATCACCAAGGGTAATAAAGTCGTTATAGTCAAGAATCTGGTGGTTAATAAGCTCGCTGTTTGTTGTTCCCCAATAGTTACCACCAAAGCCGTACTTTGCTTCAC
The DNA here is from genome assembly GCA_017468095.1 of Clostridia bacterium. Lineage (GTDB taxonomy): Bacteria > Bacillota > Clostridia > UBA1381 > UBA1381 > UBA1738. Next base: position 11,068 of record JAFUJN010000029.1, on the reverse strand, counting down.
CTGACGGTGCTGTAATTCTTAGCCACTTTGTAACGTCATCATCAATCAAGCGGTTCAAGATAGCACTTCCTGTAACGTTTGTGTTAAAGCCTTTTTCAACGAACTCACCGTAAGCTTTATTGTAATCTTCTTCTGTGTTTTCGTCACGTTCTGTCATGGCAGGAAGAACAGTTTCTGTTACAACACCACATTCGCAAGTGTTTGTAATCTTACCATCTTCTGTAAATGTCGGCATTGAAGCCACAGTTTCAAATACGTGAACATGAACTTCTTCGCCTGGTTCTTCCTCTTCTGCTTCAGGGACTTCAGGCTGAACTTCTTCTTCAATTTCTTCTTCGATTTCTTCAGGCTCATAAGTAAATGTTACTGTTATAGCTTCATTTCCTAAAGAAATGTCATTTGTAACTGAATTTTCAGGAATTGTTAAAACGTATTCTACGCCTTCTTTGAATCCACCTGATGCCTTAAAGAACATATCGTTAAGGTCATAAGACTTAATAACTGCGATAGTATCGCCGTTTCCTTTAAGAGTAATGTAGTGATACTCATTACTGTTATAAATTCTTCCGTCAAAGCCTAACTTTAGTGTGTCTTCTGTCAGAATACCTGTAACAGTTCCATCTTCATAGGTATATTCAATAAGGTTTGTATCACCTTCGCGAAGTGCTGGTGCTGTTTCGATATTTACTACACCAAATGGGATAAGTTCAGGTGTTACCAATGAAGATGCTGAAGCGCTATAAAGCTCATCATTTTCGGTAAGCAGATACCAACCGCTATTATACATAATCTTAACTACATTTGTAAGTTTTGGTATTTCTGCACCACCTATATAGGCTTTATCATCTTCAATATAGTATGGATTGCCGTTTGCATAACCTTGCATTTTGCCAAGGTAATTTAAAGTTTGGTTTACATTATTATGAAGATAAATATATTTATCTCCTATAACGGCAATTTCACCTTCAATATAATCTACACCCTCACAAACCTTTGTGTGATATTCAAAGGTGTTACCATTATCAATAGATGCCATATACAGGTTGCCTTTATCTGTAAGAAGATAGCTATAACTGTTATCTGCACGACCATCAACAATATTTTCACCGTCAATGGCAACTGAAACAGGCGTTGAAATATACTGACCTGAACCGCCTATACCCATTCTGCCATTACTATTATATCCCATAGTCCATGCTGTTCCGTCTTCAGTTATGGCAAAACAGTAACTACTACTATACGAAACAAGTTTTTTGATGTTTTCCTTGATTAAGGTAAAGGAATCTTTGTATGCTTTTGGCTCTTCGCCGTAATTTTCCACATACGTATGATAAAGATTGTAATTATAATTCATTTCTCTTGACTCATATAGATTTCCATCCTTGTCAATGATTAAATATTTACGATAACTGCTGCTATTTGTATAGACAATCGCAAAATCAGCCACATCAATTGATTCACCATCACAAGTTACGTCAAGATTTTTCGGATTCCTGATTATTAAATCATAATAATGATCTGTTCCCCAATACCATAGCTTACCATCTTCAGTAACTGCATAACGTAAGTTATTGCCGGCACCATTATAACGCTCCAAATCAACAACTGCGGATGCGGTTATATCGTTTGATACGCACACAGTAACATAAGCTGAAAGGTCTGTATTTTCAATAGTTGCCTTCAGGGTTGCGATGCCGTCTTGAACACCCGCGATTTCGCCGTTTTCGTTTACGTAACAAACTTCAGGGTTTGAAGAATCCCAAATTAAGTTCTGATTTGTTGCATTTAAAGGTGTTATTATTGGCATAACTTCCTTTGTTTCGTCAGGTGCAATATAAATCATTTCCTGTTCAAACTTAATTGACTCTGCAGGGACTACTACTGAAACAACTGTTTCGACAGTAATTACTTCATCGCCGTTTGAAACAGATGTTGTGATTGTTGTCTGACCCTTTGAAACTGCTGTGATAACGCCATCGCTGTTTACTGTTGCAACGTCGTCATCACTTGATGAATATGAAGTATGCTTTGTTGCATTTGATGGCTTAACAACAGCGTTTAAGTTTGCAGTTTCGTCAATATTTATCTGCATTGTTTCAGGGGCTTTAATTGAAGTCGCCTTAACCTCGTCCTTTACTTCAATTTCCATTGAAGTAGAAATCTGCATATCTTCTGAGAATACGTAAATTGTTGCAACGCCTGTTGCTACAGGTGTTACAATACCTGCTTCATCAACAGTTGCAACCGCTTCGTTTGATGAGAAGTATAATAGCTTGTGGTCACTTGCTGTTGATGGATAAATAACAGGTGATACCTGATAAGTAACAGAAGTATCGACTGCAACCTTGTCTTTTAATAAGCTTAACTCTTCAACGTGGATGCTGTCAGGAAGCTCAATGATGTAGTTTACATAGGTATGTCCATCTTCATAGTAGTCACTGTCAACTACAATCGATGTGTTTCTTATCCACAAAGCCATCTTTGATGAGTAATCGCTGATCGTTATAAAATCGCCAATTGGATCACCATTTAACCATACATACTTTCCATTTTCGTCCACTGCACCTAAGGCGCCGTTAAGTTTTGATTTTTTAAGAAAATCAAGTTCTTCCTGTGTTTCAATCATACATAGAGTTCCGCCAAGATATTCAGCAAGCTTGTTCATAATTTTTATATTTTGTGTGTTTGTAGGACTGTTATTTATGTAACCACTTACCTGCAAATAGGTTTTACCTGCAACTTCGTCGGTTACTATTTTTGTGATTTCTTCGCAGTTGTGCCTAAAATCGTATGGTTGCATACCACTTGTTGCACCATATATGCTATCCCAGTAGTTATTGTTTCCGTAGAATACACAGTTTTCGTAAGTATGGCTACTACCAAACTCAATATTACTATCTACAAAAATACAGTTTTCACAGCTTGCATAAATATAAGTACTATAATATTTACTCGTACTACCAAGTTTATAAAAAGCACAATTTATTGCTTTATCTCCGCAAATGTAGTGTTGATCATAACTTGTTCCCATCTGTCCACCACTACTAAGATATCTGTGATACAATTGATCCTTATAATTTTGGTTAAATTCGCAGTTTACTGCAACAGTAAATCCGCCACTTGATCTATTAAAGAAGTTGGTTAAGTTTGTATAACTAAAATTAACTTTACCGCTTCCGCTTTCGTTAATTTCTACTCTATATTTTCCCATCAAATCACTTGGGAAAATCTTTACAGGCTCTTCTTCTGTACCAACGCAGTTTAGTGTTCCCTTAACAGTAAGGCTTGCTATATAGCTATCTGCATAAGCATCTGTTGCATCATTTGTCCAGAACTGGATATTTGTGCCTTCTGTAACGGTTACTGTTGCGCCTTCTTCGATAACGGTTGTATTTGGAATAATATAATAGTTATCCTTGGTAAGCGTCATATCTTCATCAATAATCTGCGGAAGAACAACACCGTTTTTAACAACAAGTTCTATTCCTGCAGAAGATGAATATGTGGTTTTGTCTTCTTTATCAAGTGCATTTTTACAGGTAACTGTAACATTGATTGCAAGGATAGTATCATTTGGTGCATTCTTTGCAACCTTTAAATAGAATGGATTTTCCCAGCCTATCCATAGGTCGTCTTCTATAATTTTACCACAGTCCTGTGTTGAATATGTTCCAACGCTCTTGTAATTTACGCTTGCTTTTGAAGAGAAATCCTTTCCGTCAGAGGAAAATTCAACGTAAGGGTTTGGAATATCTGCAGGAGATAAAGCATCAATAGTTACGATTGTGTCTTCACTCATTCCCCAACGGTTGCGAAGCTCAAAACCAAGGGCAATAACTTCACCAGCATCAATAGTTCCGTCACCGTTATTTTTGCTGTTAATATCCGAAGTATCGAAAGTTGTAAATTCACTTAGTGAAACTTCAGGCTTTGGCATTTTGGTTAATGCATCATATAGGTTTGCAATCTGTGGAAGATTGTGTAGTCCGTGTACTTTCGGGTCATAACATTCTGCGTGTCGATCAGAAGTTGAAGCAAGCTGACCGTAAATGAACTTTGTTGGGTACATATCAGGGTCATCAAATTCGCTTCGAAGAACTGCCGCCATACCGGAAACGATTGGCGCCGCCATTGATGTTCCGTTCCATGTTGCATATCTGTCATTCGGGATTGTACTTGTAATAGCGTTACCAGGTGCATAAAGCTCGTATTCAACTGAATTAAATGCCTTAACGTCATAGTTTGTGAAGCCTGTTTCAACGCCGTAATCGTCAACCGCCATTACGCCAAGAACAAAGCTATATGCTGCAGGATAGCAAGGTATAGCGAGCAGGCCTTCGTTTGGTGCACCATCATTACCAGCTGCTGCAACAAGAACACTATGGGTATATGCTTCTTCCAAAGCATCCTGAACCGCGATTGTTGATGCGCTTCCGCCGAAAGACATATTGATTACGTCTGCGCCGTTCTCTCTTGCATAGTTAATAGCCTTACAAACATCGGTCTGCAAGAAATATCCGCTTGCCTGACCCGCCTTAATTGCCATAATTTTGGTGTTATATGCAATACCAACTACGCCAACGTTATTATTTGCCGCAGCGATAACACCTGCAACGTGTGTTCCGTGACCGTGGTCATCATCGCCGTTGCCACGCTTTGCAACAATGTCAACACCATAATAGTCGTCTATATAGCCGTTACCGTCATTGTCAATACCGTCGCCAGGAACTTCGCCGTCATTTGTCCACATATTGTTCTTTAAATCTTCGTGGTCAAAGTCAACACCTGTATCGATAACCGCAACGATTACACCTGAATCGCCGCCAGGGTTTTTGTTCTTTTCTTTCCTCTTTTTCCAGGATTTCTGTATTCCACAGCTATCAAGGTGCCATTGCTTGTGATGGTCAGGGTTCTTGTGAATATCTTCGTGGAAACCATCGCCATCGCAAAGAGCTTCGCCATCTGTTTGATATATGAAGTTATATTCAGCAAGCAAAACGCCGTCTTTTGTTCTTAAAACTTCAATCGCAGCCTTTGGTGTTACGCCATCTGCAAGATTTGCTGTGTACCAAAAACCGTCCTTTGCGCTAAACAGATAGTCTATGCTTGCAATTTCAGTTGCAGCCAAAGAAGTTGCTTTCTTTGCAAGCTTTACAAGAACTGTCTTTTCGTCATAAGGATAGATTCCTGCATCCACTTCTTCTTCATAAGTAACGTCAAAAGGTTCTGTTAAGATTGTGTTATCTGTAACTACCTTTTCCGGTGCTTCTTCGGCAAATGTTGGAATTGTTACTACGCTTAGCGCCATTGCCAAAGTTAGGATGATTGAAATAAATTTTTTCATTTTGTCGCTCCCTTTCTATTGTCATATATCTAAAAATCTTGTAAATATAACCGCCGCTTCGGCTCTTGATGCACTTTCGGAAAATGCTATCAGTCCGCCGTCACGCCCCATCACAAGACCATTTTCAACTGCCCATGCGATTGATTCTTTTCCCCATTCAGGAATTTCACCGCTGTCATTAAAGTCGTTGATTGAATTTATATCAGTGCTCTTGCCGTTCTTAAATCGGCAAAGAATACTTGAAATTTCACCACGGGTTACGTTCTTATTCGGCGAAAATTGGTTGTCACCCGTTCCCGCAACGATGTTGTTATTCGCCGCCCAGGATACCGCATCGGTGTACCAGCTGTCTTCAACATCTGTAAAGTCCGCTTTTTCAGACTCCGGACTTCCTGCGAATCTGTAAAGAACCGTTACGAACATCGCTCTGGTCATCGGCAGGTTCGGTGAAAATGTATCTTCACCCGTTCCGCTGAAAATACCCATTTCGCTAACCTTTTGGATTTGGCTAAATGCCCAATGGGATTCGCTGACGTCTGAAAATGTTGGTTTTGCATCTTCGGTTGGCTCTTCGGCAGGTTTTTCGGGCTCTGTCGGTTTTTCGGCAGGCTTACCTGAACCACCACCGCCGGAGCTTCCACCACTTCCTGTTGGTTTATCAGATTCTATGGTGATTTCTGTATCGTTAAATGATGCGTTAAGGCTTTCTCCGTTGCCATCGGCATAAACCTGTAACTTGAAATCAAAAATCGCTGTTCCAGATTGTTTCGCCTTGAACTTTGAAACCAAAACCGTTCCGCTTTCTTCAATGTTTTGAATAGATATTGCGGAAAAGTTGATTTCGCCGATTATATCGGTATTTGTTGCAGAAATTGTGCCTTCAGGTATAATTTCACCTGTTGTCACATTTTCCAAGAGCAATTTATCTTCGTCATATTCAATGCTGAATTGTAGCGCCCCAAAACCTGCGTTATCATTTAGATTGACAAGCAGATAAACTTCATCGCCTATGTCTACATTATCCGCAGTTGCACTCACCTCAAAATTTGGTGGCGATGCTTCCGCCATGCAAGGAAAAATCAACATAGTGCAATAGCATAGTAATAATATGTATGTTTTGAATTTGTTCATGTGAGGCCTCCTAAAAAATGTTTATAATTATACGTATTTTATTATATCATACTAAAGTGTCAAATTCAATGGTTTTATGTGATTTTTTCAAGTTTTTTCCATATAAAAAACGGCGCAACCAGTATGGTTACACCGCTTTGGTTTTTGTTATTTAAGTTTAATAGCTTCCTTTGCTTTTTCGCAAATATTTTCGGCTGTAAGTCCATAAGCTTCAAAAAGCTGTGCAGGCTTTCCTGAACGGCCGAAGCTATCTGTTCCGATAATTTTTACAGGACATGGTGCATTTGCGCTTAAAACTTCGCATACAGCACTTCCAAGACCGCCGTAAATTGAATGTTCTTCGCAAGTTACAATTGCGCCTGTTTCCTTTGATGCCTTGATTAGAATTTCTTCGTCGATAGGCTTAATTGTGTGGATATTTATAACACGAGCAGAAATGCCTTCTTCTTTTAGCATTTCGCTTGCCTTTAGTGCATATTCAACCATAAGACCTGTTGCAACGATTGTAACATCAGTACCGTCCTTTAGCTGAACACCCTTGCCGATTTCAAACTTGTAATCTTCCCCATTCACGTCTTCAACTGCCAAACGGCCAAATCGCATATAAACAGGGCCATCGTGGTCGATTGCAGCCTTAACTGCAAGGCGAGCTTCGATATCATCTGCAGGGTTTATAATAACCATATTTGGAAGTGATCTCATAAGTGCAATATCTTCAAGGCACTGGTGAGAACCACCATCTTCACCAACCGAAATACCGGCGTGTGTTGCACCGATTTTTACGTTTAGTTTTGGATATGCGATTGAGTTTCTGATCTGTTCAAAAGCTCTACCTGCTGCAAACATAGCAAAACTTGATGCAAAAGCAATTTTTCCGGCAGCGGCTAAACCTGCTGCTACGCACATCATATTTCCCTCCGCAATTCCTGCGTTAAAAAATCTTTCAGGATATGCCTTTTTAAACATTTCTGTTTTTGTTGATTTTGAAAGGTCAGCATCCAAAACAACAATTCTTTCATCAGCACCATATTCAACAAGTGCTGCACCATAAGATTCTCTTGTAGCTTTCTTTGCCATTATAAACTCGCCTCCAATTCTGCAATTTTTGCGTCTAATTCTTTAATTGCCTGATTATACTGCTCTTCATTAGGCGCATTTCCGTGCCATCCGGCATTGTTTTCCATATAGGAAACGCCTTTTCCCTTAACGGACTTTAAGATAATTGCAGTTGGCTTACCTTTTGTAGCCTTTGCCTTTGTTACTGCATCTTCTAAAGCGTCAAAATCGTGAGCATCAGTCACAATTACGTTCCAACCAAAGCTTTCGAACTTCTTATCAATTGGATGTGGGTTCATAACTTCGGCGATATCGCCGTCAATCTGAAGGTTGTTATTATCAACAAAAATTGTTAAATTGTCAAGCTTATAGTGTGGGGCAAACATAGCCTGTTCCCAAACCTGACCTTCTTCTAATTCACCGTCACCAAGGATTGCATAAACTCTGTAGTCTTTATTATCAATTTTTCCTGCAAGAGCCATTCCGCCTGCTGCAGATATGCCTTGTCCCAAAGAACCTGTTGACATATCAACGCCAGGAACTTTCTTCATATCAGGGTGTCCTTGCAAATAGCTATCTATCTTACGGAAAGTAGCAATATCTTCTTTTGGGAAAAATCCTTTTTCAGCCAAAATTCCATAAAGTGCCGGGCAAGCATGTCCTTTTGATAGAACTAATCTGTCGCGGTCAGGATTTTTAGGATCATCTGCTGATACGTTCATTCCCTCACAATATAGATATGTTACCAAATCCGCTATTGATAGCGAACCGCCCGGATGACCGGCTGCGGCATTATAAATTCCTGTTAAAGCATTTTTTCTTACTTCGTTTGCGAGTATCGCAAGCTGGGTTGCTCTTTTCTTTTCCATTTTCTTCCTCCTAAGCTATGTTAATCAATTTTGCTGTCAAATGCTATTTCCATTATCCCTAAAAGTCGCTCATGCTGTCCTGATAGCTCTAAAAAGCCTATAAGCGTCTCAAAACCTGTCGCTCTGCGATAATCCACAAGGTCTGCATTTTTGGGCACTGTGGCGGATTTTGCATTGCGTCCACGCTTATAAATAGCAAGTTCTTGTTCTGTTAGTATTGGTTCAATTTTCTCCATCGCATCGCTTTGCGCTTTTGCCTTAACGTACTTAACATTCTCTTTATGTAGCTTGTGAGCCGGCAAATTAGGATTTTTTTTCAACAATTTTTTTCTGGTAAAAACCTCATAAACCGAATCACCTATATACGCAAGTACTAAAGGCGGATAAAGTCCTGCTTTTTCTTTCTCTATCATTCTACGTATGACCACTGTACACCTGTTGGTGTATCCTTTAAAACAATATTTCTAGCCTTAAGTTCATCACGGATTCGGTCAGCTTCTGCCCAATCCTTGTTCTTTCTGGCTTCGTTTCTCTTTTCGATCAAGGCTTCGATTTCAGCATTGCCCTGTGCTTCTTCTTTTTCTTCAAAAAGGCCTAATACGTCACCAATTTCGTGAATAGCTGAAAGGACCGCTTCTAAAATGCTCTTTGCATTGTCGCCATCTTTTGAAACTGACTTGTTTGCAGAAGATACAATATCGAATATAGCAGAAAGAGCATCTGCGGTATTTAAGTCATCATCCATAGCATCGCAGAAACGCTTCTTTGCCTTGGAAAGTGCTTCTAAAAGCTCTTTTTCAGCTTCATTTGCATCTCTTTCTACTGCATTTTTAAGTAGGAATTCGATGTTTTCAATACAAGTATAAACTCTTTCCATTGCAGACTGTGCCTGCTGCATAAGTTCATCGCTGAAGTTAACAGGACTTCTGTAATGAGCAGAAAGCATAAAGAATCTTACAACTTCCGGCTTATACTTTTCTGTAATATCACGAATTGTAAAGAAATTACCAAGAGATTTACTCATTTTCTGGTTATTGATATTGATATATCCGTTATGCATCCAGTAGTTTGCAAATTCACATCCGTTTGCACATTCAGACTGTGCAACTTCATTTTCGTGATGTGGGAATATCAAATCTTTACCGCCTGAGTGAATGTCAATACTTGCGCCAAGGTATTTGTTGACCATAGCTGAACATTCAATATGCCAACCTGGTCTTCCCATTCCCCAAGGGCTTTCCCAGGCAGGTTCACCAGGCTTTTGAGCTTTCCAAAGGGCAAAATCCATTGGGTCTTCTTTTTCATCCGCAATGTCAATTCTTGCACCTGCTTCAAGCTCTTCTAAAGGCTGATGTGATAATTTTCCGTATCCGTCAAACTTTTTGGTTCTGAAATATACATTGCCGTTTACGTTATATGCATATCCCTTTTCCTCAAGAGTTTTAACAACTTCGATAATCGCATCAATGTTTTCTGTAGCTTTTGGATGAATTGTTGCTTTTTTAATTCCTAAAGCTTCAGCATCCTTGAAATACTCGGCAATAAATCTTTCGCCAAGTTCCTTTACGGTAATTCCCTCTTTGTTTGCACGATTTATCATTTTATCGTCAATATCGGTAAAATTCTGTACAAAAGTTACTTTGTAACCTGTATACTCCAAATATCTGCGCATTGTATCGAAAATAATGAATGGACGCGCATTACCGATATGGAAATAGTCATAAACTGTTGGTCCACAGGAATACATTTTAACTTCACCCGGTGTAATCGGGATAAATTCCTGCTTTTCTCTTGTCATTGTATTATAAATCTTCATTTTTGTTTCCTTCCGCATTATTTTTTTCAAGTTCTGCAAGTTTTTTCTCAAGCGCAGCTATATGCACAGAAAGAGTACACATCTGCGATGAAACCGGGTCCGGAATTGTAATTTGGTCAAGGTCAACTCCAACACGAACACCAGCGCGTTTTACAACTCTTGCCGGAACACCCACGCAAGTTGAGTTAGGAGGTACTTCCGAAAGAACCACAGCACCTGCCGCAATCTTTGAATTGTCTCCAACGGTAAACGGCCCTAAAACCTTTGCACCGCTTCCTACCATCACGTTATTTCCAAGTGTTGGATGTCTTTTTCCTTTTTCTTTTCCTGTACCACCCAATGTTACGCCTTGGTAAATAGTACAGTCATCGCCGATGATTGTCGTTTCACCAATAACAACGCCCATTCCGTGGTCAATGAAAAGACCTCTTCCGATGGTTGCTCCCGGGTGAATTTCAATCCCCGTCCAGAATCTCACACATTGCGAAATCCATCTTGCTAAAAGCTTCATATTCTTTTTATATAAAAAATGTGAAAGTCTGTGCCACATCACTGCCTGAATACCCGGATAAAGCAAAAAAACTTCTGCTCCGCTTCGAGCTGCAGGGTCACGCTCAAGCACGGCTTTTACATCATATGCAATATTTTTAAAGAGCATACTACACCACCTTATTTAACATACGCAATTATTATACTATAAAAAATCAAAAATTACAAGAGATTTCTTGCATTTATTACAATGATTTGTCAAACTAAGTGCAACATTTTTTAAGTTCGGATTTAAATAAATCCACTGGTTTTTGATAACTTAAAATCTTTTTGGGCCTGGAGTTAATCAACTCCAGGTTCTTT
>JAFUJN010000028.1 GCA_017468095.1 Clostridia bacterium | reverse complement strand
AGATATATTACAGAGTATAACACTATTCTTCGTGTATTTCTCTTATCCTTTGTATCCGACAACGATGCCATAAAAACTGTATATGCAAAAAACTGTACCATAGAAACAGAGTTTCCGTCCCAACTTGCAAATGTGCTCGTAACATTACCTATCAGCAAAATGCCTATGGCAGCAACACCATATGTAAACCCTATCAGTTTAAACTGTGTTTTTTGGACAGGAAACATTTTAAATATTGGAATCAAGAGCCAAACCCAAATATATGTTTCAATAGATTCCTGGTTTCTTGCCTCATTTATGATTATCATATATACAATCATAAACGCAACAAAAACATTCCCTAAATTGAAATTGTACTTTTTATGGTAAATAACAATACAATATAGGAAAAGCGCCAATATTAGTATTTTTGCTTTCTCAAGTATGTCATAGGTTTGACCAAAACCCGTACTGTATGTAAATCCTATAAACCACATAAGTACACAAAAACCTATAAGTAACAGTTTGGTAATAGGCTTTACCTGTGTTTTATCTACATTCATTTTCTAATCACTTTCACTTCTTTTTCTTGTAATTATAATATTTCGTTAAAAGCCATCCAAATGGCCTTAATAGTGCAACTAAAAATTTATGATTTCCGTTATAGTTGTGCTTACTGTCTCCACTTAAAATATCAAAGGCATTGTAACGGATAACATATCCCACTCTTTCTTTAAATGAATACGCCATATCGATACGTCTTGCGTGATAAATTTTATAGCCTGTCGGGTTTTTAAGCATTGTGGAGAATATGGTGTCGGTTAGGCCATCCGGCTGATATTCGCAAATTGTCAGCACTTTATCAAGAAGAAGCATTGTATACACTTGGTCAATCCTGTCGTATACCACACATTCTCCGATAAATCTTTCATTTTCAATTTCAGGATACGGATATTCTTTTAAAATGTCCGTTCTGTAAACCATTGATTTTTCGCCATAGCATTGATGCTTTCTTCCTAAGTCATATACTGTTGTTTCAGAAATGCCATTTGGAAATTCTCCGCATAAAAGCTTGCCTTCTGTATCGGTTTTCTTGCCGATAATCCCTGCAACTTTGTCGCTTTTTGCGTCATTCCATGTATCTATAATGTCTTCCACGCAGGTCTTTGACGCAAAATCATCCGAATCCACGCAGAAAAACAATTCGCCTTTAGCATTCTGAACACCCGTATTAAATGCGGTATGCTTACCGCCGTTTTCCTTGCGGATATATCTGATGTTTATTATTTCTTCATCTATCCAGTTTTGAACTATTTCTTCCGTGTTATCGGAAGAACCATCGTCAACAATAAGCCACTCAAAATCGGATGCGGTTTGTTCCTTTAAACTGTCATAAACACGATATAAAAGTTTTCCGCGATTATAAGTTGGTGTAAAAATAGTTACCATAACATTCTCTTTCATATAACAAAGCCCATCTGGCCGTTTGCCAAAGCGTTATACATTTCTTCTTTTTGTGCATCCGTAATGTTTTTGTTTCGCATTGTGTATTCTTCACCGTAAACAGGTGCATTTTCAAAAACTTTCTTCTGCTTTTCTATATATTCGTCATAAGACATTATTCTCTTGGCAGGATTTCCTGCATAAACTCCATTTTCAGGCAAGTCTTTTGAAACAACGGCGTTTGCTCCAACAATTACGTTATTTCCTATTGTAACATTTGGAAGAACTATAGTTGATGCTCCGATAAATACATTATTACCAATGTTTACTCTGCCGGTCTTAGCATATCCAAGGCCATAACAGGTGCTTGCATCGTGAGCAAGAATATGCACATTTGGCGCCATTGTTACATCATCGCCAATGGTTATTAAAAAACAATGTGCAGGGTCTAAAATTACACCGTGAAGCCTTTTAAAATTCTTTCCTACTTTAAGCCCCAATTTTATCAGCTTTTCTGTTGTGTATTCTCCCCTGATTCTGTATAAAAGCTCTTTTATAATCCCTTTAATACTCATTTCTTTAACCACCTGAAACAATCATTTCCAAAAATTCTATGGAATGGCTTTGTTATTTTACTTCTTAAGATTTCGCCTTTAGAAAGCCACGTTTTTGAATACCAATGGATAGAATGTGTGTTTTCTGTTTTATCCACCTTGCCTGTCAAGTCATCCAGCGGATTAAAATATTCCTTTGGATAAATGTTTATATCACAAACTTTCTGTATGCCCTTAATGTCCTGTAGTCCGTTCTTTAGGAGCATATCGGTTGTGTATTTAACTATTGTTGTTGTGTTGTATGTTCCGTCTTCTCTTATGAACTTGAAGTCGTTATAGGCATCAAGGATTTCCCTGTAAAATTCCATTCCTGCTTCTGCAGCAATACCTATTCCCGGATTTACGTTGATGGAGCCATTTCCGTCTCCGTCAATTTCGCAACCCATAAACGCACCGTTTTCAAGAATATCATCAAAAGGTTTTATTACTTCAACATCGGTGTCAAAATACACACCGCTGTGGTTATATATAATATCAAATCGTGCATAATCGCTTACGAAAGCAAACTTTTTGGCGCCATACGCCTCGCTTATATATGCAATTTTGTTTACGTCATAATTGCTTTCGTTCCACTCTTTTATCTCATAGTCAGGAAAATATTTTTTCCAGCTATCAATGCATTTTTGAGCAGACTTCGGCAAAGGATTTCCGCCGAACCAACAATAATGAATTACTTTTGGTATCATATTAGTCTCCTTTCAGACGCTTTTTATGAAGTAATGTGTAAAGCCAGGTCGGCAAAATGCCAACCAAAATAGGCCTTAACATATAAATCAAATACTTTTTACTAAGACCAAGTCTTTTTACTGCAAGATATCGCACATAGGCCTCATTTATTCTGTACCTGAATTTTCTGCGCTTTGTGGCGTTTCTGTCATCACGCATTCTGTAAAGAACTTCCGGCAGGTTGTATCCCTTGTATCCCGCAGCATACATCTTTACCCAAAGTTCATAGTCTTCTACTCGTAGCAATTTGTTTGACACCGAATATCCTCCCACAGCATCATAGGCTTCCTTTAATACCATACATGGCGCATGACAAAACGGAGTATTTTTAGGAATATCTTCGCGTTTTGCTTCGCCGAAGCCACCGCTTTTTCCAAACACACCACTTTCATCAAAACATTCCATTTGTGCACTTACAATGGCATACTCTGGGTTTTCCTTAAGGAAAGTTACTTCCTTTTCAAATCGCTCAGGAAGTGATATATCATCTCCGTCCATTCGTGCCACATATTTTGTATCGGCATACTGGAGACAATGGTTCAGGGTGTAGTTAAGCCCCATATTTTTTTCATTCTTTATGAGAATAAATTTTTCAGGATATTTTTCCACATATTTTTGTGCGACAGAATATGTATTATCACTTGATGCATCGTCGCACATAATCATTTTCCAGCTTGTGTAGGTCTGGCTCAAAATAGATTCTATGGCTTCATCCAAAGTGCTTTCACAGTTATATATCCCCATAATAATGGAAATTTCAGGATTTGACATATCCAACTGTCCTTTCTGCTTTAGTTACATCTCCCAACAGTTCTTCTTTTCTTTCAATTATTTTTTCGTTAAGCTTTTCACTATCAAAGTGACTTGCTACAAAGCTGTATGCGCTATCCGACATTTCTCTTGCAAGGTCTTTATTATCTAAAAACTCTTCCATTGCTTTTTTCAAAGTGTCAACATCTTTAGCCTTTACCAACTTTGCCGTTTCGCCAGGGATTACTGCATCAACAGGCCCTGGGATGTTCGATATAATCGCTGGTGTTCCAACAGCAGCCGCCTCTATTATAACGTTGCCAAAACCCTCACGGTAGCTCGGAAGAACAAGCACGTCAATAGCTGCAAAATACCTCTCCACATCACTAACTGAGTCATGGAACATTATATTATCATTCTGCTTGGCCTTTTTAAGAATTTTTGCATCCAGAGTATCAAGACCCTCTGCAGGACCTGTTATTAAAAGTTTAGCTCTGTCTGACATAGGCAAAAATGCCTCTATAAGCTCATTTATCCCTTTATCTTTTGTAATTCTGCCCATAAATCCAAACACAAAGTCATTTTCACTATATTCTAAGGCTTGGCGTACTTCTGCTCTCCATTTTTGTTTATTCTCTATATCAAATCTCTTAAGGTCAACTCCGCCACTACTACCGTTCCAAACCATCTCAGCTTTGGCTTTAGCAAAAACTTTTTCTTTAATTCCCAGCTCAAGATTTGATTTTGAAACGCATTCAATATGTGTTGAGTTTCTGCATGTAATTTTCTCAAGTAGCTTTAAAATATATCTCAAAACACCTTTAGCTCCCAAATACCGAAAACCCATCAGATGATAGTTTCTTACCTTTACCCCTGCAAGCTTTGTTGCTATTGATGCAACAAATGCGGCATTTGGAGTTGAATACTGAACTATATCAAATTTGTTGTCTTCAAATATTTTTTTTAGTTCCAGAACGGATTTCCTTAATGTAAGAGGATATATTCCTCTTGCAATTTCAACAGGAATAAATTTTGTATTCTTTCCAATATTTTCTTTGTAATCTTCGCTATATGAACTAATCGCATAAACTTCGTATCCTTTTTCGTGCAGATAATCCATCTGGCTTTTGAAAAATTCCAAAGTGGCTGCAATCGTAGTTATGTAACATATTTTTTTCATACACTGTCACCATTCAATCTGTTTTCTTAAGGGGCGTTTTAGTCTTCCGTTTTTCTGATACTGTCTTTTAGCGAAAACTTTCTGTATTCTTCCTTGTATTCGCTTAGCTCTTTGTCATAGCACATATTACCAAATGCCTTATTTGCCAATCCGGTCAGGTGCCCTGCCATTTTTACAAATGACTCAAAGCCCCTTATCAATTTTAGTTTCTTACCACGAACATCAGAAATCATTTTTACAAGTTCGCTGGTGTTGCTGTATTCGGCATTTTGCGGCCAGAAAATTCCGCTTTCTTCGTTTTTAATCATCAGATAAATAAACTCACAAAGGTTTTCGATATAAAGCATAGAACGCTCATTTTTTACAAACGGAAAAATCGGCATTTTTGATGCAATTTTTGCTAACAACGGGTAATTGCCCTTGCTTCCTTTACCATAAATCATAGGCGGACGCACAATAACCACCTTAAAATTGTCATCTGCAAGCTCGAATAACCCTTTTTCCGCTTGAACCTTACTGTCGCCATAGCAATTTGCAGGTGCAACAGGTGTTTCTTTCGTAATTAGTTTTGTTTTGCCAATAGGCGCACTATCCCCATAAACAATAGCAGAACTCATAAAGATAAACTGCTTAACTCCTTCTGCTTTTGCCTTCTTGGCAGTTTCAACAGTCAAATCCGTATTTACTGAATAGTAGAGTTTCTCTTTCTCTTTGCTGATTTTGCCATTGTCCGAGTGGGCAATTCCTGCAACATGAAATACGCTGTCGTACTCTGAAAATTCTTTTTGCCTCCAAGAACCATCAAGCATATCCACAGTATCAATTTGATAATCATTACTATAATTATCATTTATGTATTTTTCAAAAGATGTTCCTATGTAACTATTTGCGCCGGTAATCAATATTTTTTTCATTTTAACACCTCGTGTGTATCCTGTTCGGCGGCCTTTTTATTCTTTTCAATCTCGCCTGTACCACCTTCAACAACACCATCAGATTTGAGAACGCTTGCAATCGAGCCTAAAAAGCACTTTACGTCCATTGCAAACCCCTTAAATGCTCCTGAATTTAATGCGGCAACATATTCTCCGTCCAATTTGGCTTTTACAGGTATTTCCAACTCGTCTCTTCCGTTAATCTGCGCCCAGCCGGTCAATCCCGGTTTTACATCATTTGCGCCATACTTATCTCTTTCCTCAATCAGATTATCCTGATTCCATAATGCAGGGCGTGGTCCGCAAATGCTCATATCATTTAAAAATATATTATATATTTGTGGCAATTCATCAATAGACGCTTTTCGCATAAAGCTTTGCCACTTACTTAATTGTTCTTTTGCATCAAACAAATGCGTTGGCATGTCTTTCGGAACACTGGTCGGCATACTGCGGAATTTTAAAATCATAAACGTCTTCTTGTTCTTGCCTACTCGCTTCTGTTTGAACAGAACAGGCCCCGGCGAATCAATTTTAATAATAATCGCCACAATCAGCATTGGGATTGCCAATACAATAATGGCAAGTCCTGATAAAACCACATCAATGAATCTCTTTATAAAATTCTTGTACATTTCTTTTTCCCCTTTATTTTACAGGAATTTTTGTTGCAAAAATCTATTTTTGCACACACGTATCGCCATAATACCATATATAATTATTGTACCATTGCCCGCGGGATTTGTCAATAATTATATATTGGTGGCTACAGGGCATAAAACAGGCAAATTGGACGGATTTTGCAAACAAAAAAGAGCATATCCTTTGGGGATATACTCTTTTTATATTATTCTTCTACTTCAAAGCCGTCTACTGTTATAGATACGTCTTTATAAGCCTGCATACCTGTACCTGCTGGAATAAGTTTACCAATGATAACGTTTTCCTTTAGGCCAAGTAGTGGGTCAACCTTACCACGAATAGCGGCTTCTGTAAGAACCTTTGTTGTTTCCTGGAATGATGCTGCAGATAGGAATGAATCTGTGGCAAGTGATGCCTTTGTGATACCAAGTAGTATCGGTGAGCACTTAACTAAGTTCTCGCTACCTTCTGCCTTTAATCTTTCATTCACTTCTTCAACGTCAAAGCGGTCAACCATTGAGCCGATTAGCATATCTGAATCACCTGCATCGTCAACTCTTACCTTGCGAAGCATCTGCTTTGTGATGATTTCAACGTGCTTGTCGTTGATGTCAACACCCTGCATACGGTAAGTTCTCTGAACTTCACGGGTGATATATGCCTGAACGGCACGGCTTCCGTTGATACGAAGAATATCGTTAGGATATGCAGAACCAACTGTAAGTTCGTCACCCTTTTCGATAACATCGCCGTCAGCCACTCTGATTGTTGAACCGTAAGGAATTACATAAGTCTTAGCTTCGCCCATCTCATCATTAGTTACAGTAACTTCACGCTTTCTCTTGCTTTCAGTAATTGTAACCTTACCTGCGATTTCAGAAAGGATTGCAAGACCCTTTGGCTTTCTCGCTTCGAAAAGTTCTTCAACACGAGGAAGACCCTGTGTAACGTCGGCACCGCCAGCAACACCACCGGCGTGGAATGTTCTCATTGTAAGCTGTGTACCAGGTTCACCGATTGACTGAGCCGCAATGATACCAACTGCTTCACCAACATTTACAAGTTTACCTGTTGCAAGGTTTATACCATAGCACTTTGAACATACACCATTTTTTGAACGGCAAGTAAGTGCACTTCTGATTTTAACTGCTTCAATGCCTGCTTTGATAACCTTATCTGCCTGATCATCTGTAATAAGATCTCCTGCAAATACCAAAACATCGCCACTTTCCGGATGCTTAATATCATCAACTGAGATACGGCCAACGATACGGTCCTTTAATGGCTCGATAACTTCGTTGCCGTCCTTAATAGCACGAACAACTTCGCCTTCGTGAGTTCCGCAATCCTTTTCACGAACGATAACGTCCTGTGAAACGTCAACCAAACGACGGGTTAGGTAACCAGAGTCGGCTGTACGAAGCGCTGTATCGGTAAGACCCTTTCTTGCACCGTGAGATGATACGAAGTACTCAAGTACGTTAAGACCTTCTCGGAAGTTCGCACGAATTGGGATTTCGACAGCTCTACCCTTTGTATCGGCCATAAGACCACGCATACCTGCAAGCTGACGGATCTGGTTAACGCTACCACGGGCTCCTGAGTCCGCCATCATGAAGATTGGGTTGAACTTATCCATGTGATCCATCATGGCCTTTGTAACCTTATCTGTTGTAGCACTCCAAACCTTGATAACTTCGTTATATCTTTCATCGTTTGTAAGAAGACCACGGCGGTACTTCTTAGCGATTGCATCAATCTGCTTTTCAGCTTCTTCAAGAAGTTCATACTTCTTTTCAGGAACTTCGATGTCACTTACAGATACTGTAAGAGCACCGATTGTTGAGAACTTATAGCCTGTTTCCTTGATAAGGTCAAGAACTTCTGCAGTCTTTGTTGTATCGTGGATTTTGATACACTTATCAATGATTTTACCAAGCTGTTTCTTTCCAACAACTTCGTCAATTTCAAGGTCGAACATTGTTGCTGAGCCTTCGGTTCTGTCAACAAAACCAAGGTCCTGCGGGATGTTCTGGTTGAAAACAAGTCTACCAACAGTTGCATCAATGTTTCTTGTATAAGAAACACCGTGAACTGTCTTTTCTTTTCTTACCTTAATAGGTGTGTGAAGACCGATTTCTTTATTGTAATAAGCAAGCATTGCTTCATCTTCTGATGAGAAGTAATGTGGATGCCATTCTTCATTCTGGTCACGGCCTGCATAATCCTTACCGCCGATTTCGTCATCCTTAACCATTGTCAGGTAGTAAGAACCCAAAATCATATCCTGTGTAGGAACTGTTACAGGGTGTCCGTCCTGAGGCTTCAATAGGTTGTTTGCCGAAAGCATCAAGAATCTTGCTTCTGCCTGTGCTTCTGGTGATAGAGGTACGTGAATAGCCATCTGGTCACCGTCGAAGTCGGCGTTATACGCTGTACATACAAGCGGATGAAGCTTTAGAGCGTGTCCGTCAACAAGCTTCGGCTCGAATGCCTGAATACCAAGTCT
>JAFUJN010000027.1 GCA_017468095.1 Clostridia bacterium | reverse complement strand
TTTAAAAGTTCTTTTGCATCACCGTAAAGGTTTATGTACGGCTTTCCCATTTCGTCTCGCAAAACTTCTACGTCAATTAGCGAAAAGCCCCTTACACCTGTTCCCAAAGCCTTGGAAACGGCTTCCTTTGCTGCAAAATTTGCAGCTACAGTCTGTGGATGTTTCTTCTTTTCAAACAGTTCCTGCTCCGCTTTTGTAAAATGCTTTTCTAAAAAGCGAGCATCCATTTTGGCAATTCGCTCAATTTCGATTACATCGCAACCTATGCCGTAAATCATTCTTCTTCACCATCAATTTCTACAGTTACACGTGATGGATTAAGCTGTTTAAAAGCTTTCTTCATTTTATCGTTTGGTGTGCAGAAAACTCTGTGAACCTTTCCGTCTCTTGCAAAAACCAAAACATAGGTGTTCTTTGATGCCTTGCACTGGCAAATATAATGGTCCAAAAATTCAGGATTTTTCTCAAAATCTCTTTCTTCTGCAGGTCTTATATAGTCAACCTTTGCAATATCTATGCTGGTAATTCTTTTTCTTGTCTTTTTGGCAAAAATTCTGTCAATATCAAGGATATTGTTGGTTAATGTGTATTCATATTCAATGTCTTTTCTTCTGATAAGGTAAACTGCTCCATACCAGATTGCCGCAATTACCAAAAGAGTAAAGCTTTTAAATACCTGCATCATTGCAAATGCAATAAAGGATAGGTACATTGCAACTACAATTAAAATCGCCTCTTGAACATAGTCAACCTTTTGCTTTTTTCTTTTTACCATGTACTCGCAAAAAATATCCATTTAGTTTTCCTCCTTAAGGATTTCGCAAAGTTTTTTAAGTGCTCTGCCTCTGTGGCTTACTGCATTTTTTTCATCAGGCGTTGCTTCGCCAAAGCATTTTTTTATCTCGGTGCACCAGAAAAGCGGGTCATATCCAAAACCGCCTGTTCCGTGTTCTTCGGTTAAAATTTCGCCTTCAATAGTTCCTTCGGTTGTGATTTCCACGCCATCAGGCGAAATATATGCAATAGCCGCCACATACTGTGCCTTGCGGTTTTCTTCGCCCTCGAGCGTTTCCAATAGCTTTACGTTTCTGTCATAGTCGGTAGCATCTTCTCCTGCAAAACGTGCAGAATATATTCCCGGTGCACCGTCCATTGCATCAACGCAAAGTCCTGAATCATCGGCTATTACAGGAGAGTCACAAAGTAGTGCCACAGCACGTGCTTTAATTAAAGCGTTCTCAGAGAATGTGCTTCCTGTTTCTTCAACTTCCACATCAATTCCCTCATCGTGCATTGATACAACTTGGTATCCAAGCTCGCCTAATATTTCCTGAAACTCTCTTATTTTTCCCTTATTGGTTGTTGCTGCTACAATTTTCATTTTATATTACCTTCCTATACCATAATCGCGAATACCAAGAGCCAGCGGATTTTTAAGGCTTCGCACAAGCTCATTTGTCTGAACAAGACGCTTTTTATCAAAATCCCCTACCCAATGCGTATCCGAGCCGACGCTTAATGCTATACCGCTTTTCTTAACTGCGTCCTGCTTTTCACGGTTTGAAATCAAATCAAAATAATAGTTATAGTTACCGGAAAAGTTTATTTCCCAGAATATATTCTCTTTTTTTAGTATACTTAAAATATCGGTGTTATACCTTTCGCTGAGTTTAAAAATATCGGTATGCGCCAAACCTTGCGGGCAATGAAAATTCTTTCGCCAATCCAAAAACTTATTAAAGTCCATAGCCCGAGAATCATCAAGGCTTTCAAATAGGCAAAAGTCAAGATTTTTTGTTATCTCGGGATTGAAAGCTTCAGGGTATGGCCTTGTTCCTATTTCAAGTCCCAAAAGCAAGGTTATTTTTCCCTTGTATTGTTCTTTTGCGTAATTTACCGCATCTATATATTCGTCTATCCTATCCCCGATACTGAATTCGTGGTCGGTAATTCCAAGAATGCTGACGCCGTTTCTGATAGCGTTTTCCACAAGTGAATTTATGCCGGAAATGCCATCATAACTGAAATTTGTGTGGTTGTGTAAATCAATCAATTTCACTCTTAAATTACCTCCCATCCCAAGATTTTGTTACAAAAAACAATATACTTAAATTATATCACCAAAAAGGATTGTAGTCAACATTAAAATGTGCTATAATTATCCTATAGATAATCTGAAAAGGAGGTGCTTTTTGTGGACGAGAATTTGACAATTTCCGGCAAGGTTTATGACATTATTTATCAAAACCAAGAGAACGGATATACCGTTTGCGAAATTGATTCGGCAAGTGATGGCTTGGTTACGCTAACCGGCTATATGCCATACATTTCGGAAGGTGAAGACATATCTGCAACCGGCGTTTTTGCCAATCACCCTGAATATGGCGAACAGTTCCGCGTTTCCTATTACGAAACTATTCTTCCCACAGACGAAAGCTCCATTTTAGACTATTTATCTTCAGGAATTATATACGGAATACGTGCCAAAACCGCAGAGAAGATTGTAAATAAGTTTGGTGCGGATTCTTTGAATATTCTTTTAACCGACCCGATGCGTCTTAGCGAAATCAAGGGAATTTCTGCCCAAAAAGCAGAGAAAATCGGTCAGTCCTATTTAGAGCTTCAATCAGTTCAAAGCATCTTAATGTTCTGTCAGCAATATGGCATTTCCACCAACCTTGCATTTAAAGTTCATAAGACTTTAGGCTCAGGCGCCATTTCGCAAATTCAGGAAAACCCGTATGTCCTATCCGACAGAGTTGAGGGAATTTCCTTTAAAACCGCTGACAATATCGCCACAATACGCGGTATTCCAAAAAATTCACCTATGCGTATCAAAGCAGGTATCAAATATATTATAGATACCCTTTGTTATTCCCAAGGTCACACCTATCTTCCGAAAGAAATGCTTATTTCCAATAGCGAAATAACCCTTGGTGTTACCCGCGAAGAAGTGGAAAACGGAATTACGTCATTAGAGCTTGAGCATCAGCTATACTCGGATGTTGTGAACAAAGAGGAAGTTTATTATCTTGATACCTTTTATCAGGCAGAGCAGTATGTGGCAAGACGAATTGCATCTTTGTCATCATACCCACCTACTGTCAGCCTTAGTGAAAAGGAAATTCTTCCAATCATTGATAATGCGGAAAAATCTTCCGGTATTTTGCTTGATGACAGGCAAAAAGAAGCGGTTTTGGCATCTTTTACGAGCGGATGTGTTGTTATAACAGGTGGACCGGGAACAGGTAAAACCACCACCATCAACACCATCATAAAAGCCCTTTCCGAGATGCAGTTATCAATCGCCCTGACAGCACCTACAGGCCGTGCCGCAAAACGAATGAGTCAGGTTACAGGCCTTGAGGCGAAGACCATTCACCGCCTTTTATGCGTAAAACCTGCTGATGATTCAGATGTTCAGCATTTTCTGTATAACGAATCAAATCCACTTCCTTTTGACGTTATCATAATGGATGAGGTCAGTATGGTGGATATTCAGCTTATGAATGCATTTCTTCGTGCTGTAAAGCGTGGTGCACGAGTTATTTTTTCAGGAGACGCAGACCAGCTTCCGTCAGTTGGACCGGGAAATGTTCTTCGGGATATAATTGATTCAGGGATAGTTCCTGTTATTCACTTATCGACAATTTTCCGTCAGGCACAGGAAAGCCTTATCGTTATGAATGCCCATAAAATCAACTGTGGTGAAATGCCGGATTTGGCTACCCATGATAAGGACTTTTTCTTCCTGTCAAGACCAAGTAGCGAATCGGTGTGCCAGACGGTTATTGACCTTTATAAAACGAGACTCCCTGCAAGCTATTCTGTTAATCCTATGACATCAATTCAGGTGCTTTCACCGTCTAAAAAAGGTGTTGCAGGAACAATTAACCTAAATCGTGAGCTTCAGCTTGCTTTAAACCCGCCAAGCATTTTAAAGCAGGAATACGCCTATGGCAACACACTTTTCAGGGTTGGCGATAAGGTTATGCAGATTAAGAATGATTACGACATAATCTGGACAAAGCCAACCGGTGAAACAGGAAGCGGAATATTTAACGGAGATATGGGAATTATCGAAAGCATTTCGGTTAAGGACAGGGTTATGACGGTCATTTTTGATGATGAGCGTGAATGTGAATACACCTTCTCAGACCTTGACAAATTAGACCTTGCCTATGCGGTTACGGTACACAAAAGTCAGGGTAGCGAGTTCCCTATTATAATTATGCCTGTTTGCCATTTTGCACCAATGCTGATGTGCCGAAATCTTCTTTACACTGCTGTAACCCGTGCTAAAACCATTGTTGTTTTAGTGGGAAGCCAACAGGCAACGCAAACTATGGTCGAAAATAACGACGAGAAAAAACGATTTACAGGGCTTTTGGGAAAGCTTAAAGCCATATCTTTATTTACTATATCGGGAGACAACAAATGAAAAACAAACTACCATCACTTTTAATACTATCTGCAGCGTTTTTATGGGGACTTACCGGAATTTTTGTCCGCACCCTAAACGCTTGGGGACTTGATAATATGCAACTTCTGTTCTTCAGGAGTGCCATAACCTGCCTTACACTTTTTGTGTATCTTTTGATAACCGATAAAAGCAAGCTTAAAATTGACATTAAAGATATATGGTGCTTTCTCGGCACAGGAATTTTGAGCTTTACGCTGTTTGGTTTTTGTTATTTCTATACCATAGCCAACGCGTCAATGTCACTTGCCGCAATGCTTCTTTACACTTCGCCGTTTTTCGTTATGATTATGGCGGCAATATTTTTCCGCGAAAAAATAACGGCTGCCAAGATTTTAGCTCTTTTGACAGCCGCTATAGGTTGTGTTATGATTTGCGGTACTGATAAAAATACCAATGTATCGCCATTTATTATTTTTACCGGTCTATCTTCCGGTTTTTGCTATGCCCTGTATAGCATTTTCGGACGAGTTGCACTTAAAAAGTATTCGTCGGTAACAGTTACGGTTTATACCTTTTTCTTTGCAGCCATTGCAAGTATGTTCGTAGTGGATTTCCCTGCAATTAAAGAAGTTGTTACGGTTAATCCAAAGGCAATTTTGCTTGCCGTTGTTTTTGCCTATATAAGTGCGTTTTTTCCGTATATTTTATATACTCAAGGCCTTAAAAACACCGAGCCTGGAAATGCCGCTGTAATGGCTACATTCGAGGCAGTTGTTGCTTCCGTTGCAGGAATTTTGGTATTTGGCGAAACCCTTACCATAATTGCCGCAATCGGCATCGTGCTGGTTCTTTTCTCGGTGTTCCTTTTGAACAGGAAATGATTATTTTAAAACTTCAATCGCCTTTTTAAGCTGAGTATCTTCCTCGATGCTAAGTTCAGAAAGGGCTTTTGTTGTAATAAGTTCCACATTTATATCAGGCTCAATGCCTATTTTATGAATACAAACTCCGCTTGGAGTGAAATATCTTGCGGTTGTAATCGACATACCTGAACCGTCTGTGAACGGGAATACGCTTTGGACTATTCCCTTTCCGTAGGTTTTTGTGCCGATGACAGTCGCTTTTTTATGGTCTTTTAATGCACCTGTTAAAACTTCGGATGATGAAGCGCTTCCGCCGTTTACCAAAACAGCGATAGGAATGTTAAGCTCATCGCTATCAGAATAGATAAACTCCTGCTTGCCATATTTATCTTCTGTGTATGTTATTACACCCTTTGGCAAAATGGCATCTGCAATATTGCAAACAACCCTGAAATCGCCACCAGGATTGTCGCGAAGGTCGATTATCATCTTTTCCATACCTGCACCTTTTAGTGCTAAAAGGCTTTCCACAAACTCGTCATAAGTATCTTTTTCGGTTTTTTCCAGTTTGCTTTCAAAGCCTGTTATTTTGATGTAACCAATATTGTTTGCAAGCATTTTTGACTCAACGCTCTTTTTAATTATCTTCTCGCGAGTGATTGTGACTTCAAATTTGCCTTTTCCTTCACGTTCCATTAAAAGTACAAAAGTTGTGCCCTCTTCGCCATTCTTTACGTACATTGACGCCTCAGTTAATCTGCTGGCACCATAGCTTTCACCGTCTATTGATACAATTTTGTCACCGCTTTTAAGGCCGGCTTTATCGGCAGGGCCACCCTCTACCGTTGACACGATTGTTATCTCATCTTTTTCCATATCGGCACCAAGCATTGCGCCCATTCCCACGTAGCTTGACATAATATTGTCCTTATATGCACTAAATTCGTCCTTTGGGAAATATGCTGTGTATGGGTCTTCCACAGATGCCGCCATCGCCATTGCCGCGTAATCTGCAACCTTTTCTTCATTTACTTCAAAAAGCGAATATTCCGAAAGCATTTCCTTTACAATAGAAATCTTTTCAATGGATTCACCCACAGTTAAGTCCGTAATAAAGCTACCTACAGAAGTTGTGAGAAAAAATGTGATAAGCGCTGTTATTATAATGGTAAATATCCTGCTTCTTTTATTTTCCATAAAACCCTCCAAATGTTATGTGGTTTATTATATGCAAAAAATTCCTGCAATATTATAAGGGCGACCATTGCCGCCCTATAATTTAAATTATAAGAATTTTGCCGGATCCTGCGCTGTGCCGTTTACTTTCACTTCAAAGTGAAGATGGTTTCCTGTTGAGTTTCCGGTTGAGCCAACTCTTGCAATAGTCTGTCCCTTGGTTACCTTTTGACCTGCTTTTGCAATAAGTGTACTGCAGTGCGCATAAAGGGTTACATATCCGCTACCATGGTTTATGGTTACGGTATATCCGTATCCGTTTATCCAGCCGGATGTCAGAACAACACCGTCTTCCGCAGCGAAAATTGCAGTTCCTGCAGGTGCCGCATAGTCAATTCCAGAATGAAGCTTTCTTGTTCCTGTAATTGGATGTATTCTGTATCCAAACGGTGAAGAAATTCGGGTATAGCTTGCAAGTGGCTATATAAACTTACCGTTTCCTGAATAAGTAACAGACTGCTGGTCTGATTTGCCAAGAGCCGCATTGATCTGCGACTGAATCTGACGTTCTGCCGCTTCCATTTCGGCTTCCTGTTTCTTAAGCTCGTTAATATCCTTTGAAAGCTCGTCTATAAGCTTCTGCTGTTCTTGCTGCTTTGCCTTAATCTGACTTCTTTTTCCCTCTAAGATGTCCATTGCTTCAACCTGTTCATTCTTTTCGGTTTCAATAATTTCC
>JAFUJN010000026.1 GCA_017468095.1 Clostridia bacterium | reverse complement strand
ATTTATCTTACACAATTATGCACGGTGCTGACGAGCTTGAAATTTCTGACCTTCAGGAATACGACGTTCTTTCAGTAGCGGCAAGTAAAGATAAGCTAATCTACGACATTCAGGTTTCAAGAGAAACAGTTGAAGGTAAAATCACAGGTATTGGCAGCGACGGTTACACCATTGGTGGTGAAACTTACAAGGTGGCTTCAAACTATACAGAAGACCTAAACCTTGGAACAGAGGGTATATTCTATCTTGACGTTATGGGACAGATTGCAGGTGTTGACAAGGAAGTTACAACATCTTCAAACTACGCATATCTTCTAAAGGTGCACACATCAGATGCAACTGATGAGTCAACCTTTAAGGTATTCACAAAGTCAGGAAAAGAAACAACACTAACAGCTAACGAAAAAATCAGATTTAACGGAGTTTCAGGAAAGCTTGCATCAGAGGTTGTTGAAGAACTAAAAACAGGCTCAAACACAAACAAACAGCTTATCACTTACTCACTAAACTCTGACGGTAAAATCGTTTCAATCAATACTGCACAGGACAACACAGAAACAGGTGCAGTTAACAAGAACAAGTTCACAATGAACTACGTTTACGAAAACGAAGAATTTAACGGAAAAACAAACAAAATAGGCAAGGTAAGACTAACTAGCGACACAATTATCTTTGATATTAACGAAGATAATAAAGACTACAAAATCGGTAAGCTTTCAATGTTCGAAGACGGTTCAAGATACAACGTAACCGTATTCGATATGGGTGAAGATTTTGTTGCAAAAGCAATCGTTGTAACAGATTCAAATCTTCAGACAAATGCAGAATCATCAATCGCGGTTGTTTCAAAGGTTATCAGCGCAACAAATGATGATGACGATGCAACAGAACTTTTGACAGCTTATGTAGACGGAGAAGAAGTTGAGATTTTTGCAGAAACAGCAGGAATTCTTTCAAAGGGTGATGGCGAAAGATTAGAAGCAGGTGACATCATTCAGTATGTAACAAATGGCGATGGCGAAATCACAAATATCAGAGTTCTATTCGATATTGACGAAAAAGAACAAGAGGCAGAAGTAGAAGTAGTTGAAAACCTAAAGACAGTTTACGGTAAGGTAACCAAGAAGTTCACAAACTCAATCAACGTAACAGTAAATGACGGAAGCGTAATGAACTTGGCACTTTCAAAGGACGTTCAGGTTTACAGCGTAGACACAACACTTTCAAAGAACAAGGTATCAGCTGCTGAAATCGGCGACATTCAGGCTTATGACGAAGACGAAGGAAACAGAGTATTCGTAAAGATCTATAAGGATGTTGTCCAGGAAGTTGTAATCATAAAATAACTTAAAAAAAGGTGCTCTTAATATCTTCTCTATACAATTTTCGGTAAAAGGATGGCGAATGCCGTCCTTTTCCGCTTTTACATACTAAAAACACAATATGTTGTGGAATAATTATAGAAATGTTACAAATATTATACAAATTCAAAAGAAATATTGATTAGAATAAAAGAGTATGATAATATACAATTATAGTAGTGTATAAAAGCGTAGGTATACATAAAAGAAACTAAAAAAGCAGGGCATAAAAGCCAAAAATTCAGTCTTTTAATGGTACTCGCTTAAAGTTAGCGGAAAGGATGAAGAAAATATGAAAAAAATAATATCAATGCTTCTTGCATCAACTCTTGCTGCATCTTGTGTAATGCCTGTTATGGCAGCAAACAGATTCAGCGACGTAAAAGAAGGCCATTGGGCAAAAGAATACGTTGAAGATATGGCTAAAAAGGGCCTTATAAGCGGTTTTGATGATGGTACATATAAGCCGGAACAGGATGTTTCAAGAAGAGATGCCTTTGCGCTTTTTGCACGTTTGATGGGTTCAAACAGCGAAACAAACAAGGACGTTCTTGAAATTGCAAAGGAAACATACAAGGATGTTTTGGCGGATTATGACCTTACCTATGCAGAGGGTGATATTTCATACCTTCTATATCGTGGCGTAATCACAGAAAAAGAACTTGATAAGTACTTTAAGGATACAAAGAAAACAGAGGCAATGCCACGTTATGAAGCGGCAATCCTTATCACAAAAGCAATGCTTGCAGAAGATACTGCAACAAATGAAGTTCTGATTGATATGGACTACAGCGATGTGGCAGATATTCCAAGTGAAGCAAAACAGTATGTATACTATGTTTCTCAAAAGGGAATAATGCTTGGAAGCGACAATAAGTTTTCACCAAACGGACCTGTTCAGCGTGGCCAGATTGCAGTAATGCTTTCAAAGACAGCCAACAGCGCAAACTACTACTTTGAAGCTACAACACTTGAAAAGGTGGATGCAGATAGCGACAATATAAAGATTAAAGATTATGAAGCAGAAATCGGATATTCAAAGGATACTTTGATATTTAAAGACGGCAAAAAGGTAGATGACAAAGTTCTTTTACCATGTCAGGAAGTAGTTATTACATACGCAGAAGATGATGGCGGAGTAAAGGTTGTATATATTGACGTTTTAGCAACTGCAATTACAGGAACTACAAAGGCTATATACAAAGGCTATTCAAGTAATGAAGGAAAAGTTCAGGTTAGCGTAGAAGATCCTGCAACAGGCGAAACAAGTCAGTATGAATGCAGTTCTGACATAGAGATCAAAGTTGGTAACGACGAAGTTAATATTGCAAAGGTTAAGGCAGGCGAATATGTAGAGTTAAGCTTTGCAGGAGATGTTGTAGTTGAAATTGCGACTATAACAAAAACTGAATCAGTTAGTGATGCAACCCTGACAGCTATTGATCCAAAGGGCGTGATAACAATTTCTCACAAAGATGAGAAATATAACGGAATGGAAATCGCTCTAGGTTCTAAAGTAAGAATTGAAAAGGATAATAAAACAGCAGAATTTGCTGACCTATATCGTGGCGATAAGCTAAAATTAAAGTTTGAGTATGGAGTGCTTACAGAACTTAGTGCTCAGTCTTCAAGAAAAACAATAAGCGGCGTATTGGTATCATACACAGTTTCAGGTACTCCAACACTTACAATCAATGTGGATGGTGAAGAAAAAACCTACGATATTCCGGCAGATATTTCAATAAAGGTTGACGGAAAAGATGGTAAGCTTGCTGATTTTGAAGTTGGAAGCAGTATAAAAATTACTGTTGAAAGCGAAGCTATAATCAAGATTGAAGCAACCGCAAGTGTGGGAGTTGTTGGCTCTAAAGTTGCAGGAGAAGTTGTTTCAGTTAATGCAACAGCCAAGTCCATTGAAGT
>JAFUJN010000025.1 GCA_017468095.1 Clostridia bacterium | reverse complement strand
GTCTCGTTCAAAAGGGAATCTTCATATCTGCTTTGTATATATTCTGTTGGAATATCCTCAAAAGTTATTGTGTCAAAGGTTGTAGATGATAAACTATAAGGTGAGGTGTCATCCAAATCATACGTCACCTGAACATCGCCTGCAACCACAATATTATTTTCTATTTCAGCATAAGTATAATACCCTGTGTCATAATCTTTGATAATCAAATTTCCATCTGCATCATGTAAATAATTAAAATATTCGTCACCGCTGACAAATAAATTCAATTCTTCACCATCAGGTTGTGTTACTACAGTTGGCAAGTTGGAAACGGGCTCTGCCGTAGCTACAATCCCGAAAGCAATGATCGCAAATATAACTAATACCAATATAATGTACTTTGTATTTGAATTTTTTTGTTTTAGCATATATTACCACTCCTTCCTACTGTATCTTATAAGCACGTACTGATACTGTTGATGAAGTACTCCGTTTAGCTTTTAATTTCACTATATTAATAATTTCAATATTTGACAGGCTTGTTTTTAATGATTTAAAAACAATATATGATGGTTGAACATCAACAATATCTATTAGTTTATACGAAATTTGCATTGGCGTATTTTCTAATGCATTCGTCATATCACAAGCATCATATAATTCAAAAATAGTATCTGAATAATGTATAGAAAAACTGATATTTTCAAGACTGTTAGCATTCGAAATGGCGATAGGTATAGTGCAGAAATCCCCTTGTGTTACATCAAACGAACAATCAATTATGCCTACAATCATATTTGGTGTTATTGCTATCGTATACTCGCTTTGCGTTGATCCGGAAATCTCTATGTAATACAATTCACCCTCTGTTAGATTTTGTTCAATTATTGTTCCTATATTTTCTGTATAGCTATTATTTGTTGTAATTTTTGTTCCGTCCGAACTATACAGACTTATTTCTAATTGTTCACCACCAAAAGATTGTATAAAATAGTTTTGCGTTGTTCCTGGGATAAATTTTACACAATCCTTATCTGTATCTGTATTTATAACGCCATTTATTAATTTTGACATATCTACATATCTTGCATTTTGGATACTGTCTGCGTGATAATCGTCAGTTGAAACAATGGTTTCATGCGCCAAATATGGTTTCATTGTTTGGCTTTCCCATACAAAAGTCCTAATGGTATATCCCTCCGCCAAATCTTGTTCTAACGGAAGGTCGACATCGATAAACTGATAATTTCCATCGCTTGCAATATTACTATTTGTATTTGCTACGCTAATCAATTTGTTATTTTCATCATATAATGCAACATAAACGCTCATAGCCTGTGTCCACAATCCTGTACTTCTGGCACTTACTTGCGCTTGTATTGTTTTGCCTCTGTTAAGTGCTTTTTCAGTATAAACATCATCATACATAAAATTTACTGAAATTTCTATATCATTATTATCTATTTCGTTGCCCGACTCATTTATATATTCTAAATAATCTCTTGGTAATGAATTAACTTCATATTCATTTAATTGCAAAGAACTTTGATTTACAACTGTTTCAATATAATTCAAATCCTCATCACAAGCTGTCACAACAGTTACATCAATCAGGTTATCAACAGATATTATATTACCTGTTACTACAAATTCAAGCAAAATCATGCTTCCGTTTGAATTGTCTGCTTCTGTCCCATCCCATACGATGTTTACAGGGTTTGCTGACAGATCCCCTGGCTTTGTTAATATTAAAGTAGTGAGTGCTTCACCACGCGTAATTCCAGTCAGTGTAAGAATATCAGAATCATATTCAACTGACAACGTTAAACCCGTTAAACCTACATTGTTTGAAATAGTGACAGGGACTGTAATTTCATTTTCTTCGTTTATTTCCTCATCACCTATTGTTATTGTTGTTCGCGCTGTCGCTGATACGCTCACCATACCCATAAAAATTGTGCAGATCACAGCCACCATAAGTACCAATAAAATTCTTTTTTTCATATTGTCTTCCCTCCTAATTGAAATAAGTTTATAAATATATAGTAGCACACATTACCAAGTTTTACAAGCATTTTATATACACACAAAAAACCACGCTCAAAGGCGTGGTTTTAATTATTCTCTTAGTTCTTTGGCTTAAAGAATGATGGAACGTTAACGTTATCCATACTATTTGTCTTTAGCGTTCTTGAGAAGATTGCATCATCGTCATTTGATGACAAGAAGCTTGGTGTTCTTGTTGGGAAATCTGGTTTTGCAGGAGCTGTTCCTGGGATATTGATTTCCTTTGCGATGCCTCTCTTATTTTTAGCGTTAAGGCCTGTTGCAATCAATGTTACCTTGATTTCGTCCTTCATGTTATCATCCATTGCAGTACCAACGATAATTGTTGCATCCTGTGAAACCATTTCACGAACGATTGATGAAACTTCACCCATATCAACAAGTGAGAATTCTGTACCGCCTGTGATGTTTAGAAGTACGTTGTGTGCACCAGCGATAGATGTTTCAAGTAGTGGAGACTCGATTGCAGCACGAACTGCGTCCTGAGCCGCATTCTCACCCTTACCGATACCGATACCCATGTGAGCAACGCCTGAGTCACGCATAATTGTGCTAACGTCAGCAAAGTCACAGCTGATGATACCGTTCTGAGCGATAACTTCGATAATACCCTCAACGCCCTGACGAAGAACTTCGTCAGCAAGCTTGAATGATTCCTTTATAGAAATTTTCTTATCTGCTGTCTTTAGAAGAAGGTCATTAGGAATTGTAACGATAGCGTCAACATTCTGTGAAAGCTGTTCGATACCCTGTTCTGCATTTCTTGCTCTCTGCGGTCCTTCAAAGAAGAATGGCTTTGTAACAACTGCAACAGTCAAGATTCCCATTTCCTTTGCAAGCTTTGCGATAACCGGAGCAGCACCTGTACCTGTTCCGCCACCCATACCTGCTGTAATAAATACCATTTCGGTATTTTCTAAAAGCTCTTTAATTGCATTTTCTGTTTCTTCTGCTGCTTTCTGGCCGATTTCCGGCTTTGCACCTGCACCCAAGCCCTGTGTTAGTCTTGAGCCGATCTGCATAGCAACCGGTGCCTTTACTGTCTTTAGCTGCTGTAGGTCTGTATTTATTGCAATAAATTCTGCCTTTGAAACATTTGCTTCGATCATTCTGTCAACGGCGTTATTTCCGCCACCGCCTACGCCAATTACTTTAATTCTTGCTCCATCTGTAGGCTGAATGTCCTGAACTTCGGTCACAAAATCAATATTGTTACCCATTTATATATCCTCCTTAGTTTATTCTATACCTATATAGATTTATTTTACTATGTTTTCAAAATTATTTCAATAGTTATTTGATAAATTTTTTAAAATTTTACATTTTTCCGCTAAATTTTCATTTTATGGGGTATAAATCGCCTTTCCCGTTGTTGCAAGATTTATAGTTCCACGGGAATTCTGAGTCAATTTGTTTGAGTTAACTGCTTCTTTAAAAAGGCTCAATTTTCGACTGAAATCTATATGTGTTCCGCAGATAACGTCAAGTCTTGACTGATAGTTAAAGGTAATATTTGTCATATCCTCAAAGGATATTGCGGTTATATCCTTTATTATATCCGCTTTTTCCATATTTCCTATGCACCCGATAACAATTTTTTGGGTTTCTTCTTCCTTTAGGGATATAAATTCGCCTTCATTTGCAGATGTTACTTTAAGGCCATCACAAACTGCAACGCCTTCAAGCTTTTCCGCAGTTTTTTCAAGAATTCTTCCGTCCTTATCAATAACTATATAGGATTCTGCATAAGCTATCTGAACTGCCGGTATTCTTTCGGTTATCTCAACTGTTAAGGTCGGCGGGAATGGTTTTTTCTTAACCGCCACCTTTTCTGTGTATGCAAATTTTGAAATCTTTTTCTTTATACTGCTACCTCTTGCAGAGAACAGGTTTCTTCCCGTATAATCACCGATTTCGGTGAAAATCTGCTCCTGGGTCAGCTTATTATTTCCCACAACGTTTACTGTTTTAATATTAAACAGCGGTGTTAGGAACATTACTATCAAAATTGCAATAACGCCGAGCACAGTAAAAAAAGTATACCGCCTGATTCTTTGTTCGCGTATACGCTTTTGGCGCCTTTGATCGTGACGCGCCTGTATGCTTTTGTCTTTTGCATTCTTTACCATTTTAATCTCTCCGCTTTATATCAGCACCAAGGGTAGACAGCACCTTTTCAATATGGTCATATCCCCTGTCAATAAATTTCACATTTTCAATTTGGGTTTCCCCATCTGCCGAAAGTGCCGCCACAACAAGTGACGCACCGCCTCTGAGCTCCTTTGCAACAACCTTTGCACCTGTAAGTGGTGTTTTTCCCATAACCACCGCAACTCTGCCGTCGGTTTTTATGTTAGCTCCCATTCTGATAAGCTCTTCTATATGCTGAAATCTGTTTTCAAATATATTTTCAACAAATACGCTTGCACCATCGCAAGCTGTTGCCAGCGCCATAAATGGCGACTGTATATCAGTCGGGAATCCCGGATATGGCATAGTTTTTATTGTACCTGCACTTTTTAAGTTTTTTGCAGGAGTGAGCACAACCTTATCCTTTTCGGCATAAATCCCCGCTCCCATATCTTTTAAGATATTCAGCATTGCGCCGATGTGATTACTGTTCACTTTTTTTAAAACAACCGTTCCGCCGGTAATAGCACCACAGGCAAGGTATGTAGCCGCCACAATTCTGTCAGGAATTATAGTATGCTCAACGCCGTAGAGCTTATGTACACCTTGGATGACTATGGTATCGCTTCCGGCGCCTGTTATCTTTGCTCCCATTCGGTTTAAAAACCGCTCAAGGTCAACAATTTCCGGCTCTCTTGCCGCATTTTCAATCACCGTTGTTCCATCTAAAAGGCAACTTGCAAGCATTGTATTTTCGGTGGCACCCACACTTGGAAAATCAAGGTGAATTTTCGCCGCCGACATATTAGAACCATCACAATGTATAAACCCGTGGGATTCGGTTATCTCAACGCCTAATTGCCGTAGTGCTTTTAAATGCAGGTCAATGGGCCTGTTTCCGATTTCGCAACCGCCGGGCATTGAAACCTCTGCTTTTTTGCACTTTGAAATAATTGCGCCCAAAAAAATTATGGAAGAGCGCATTTTTCGCATAAGTTCATCAGGGATTGTGTACCCCGAAATAGTGGAAGAATCCACTTCTACCGAGTTTTTCTCCCATTTTACCTTGCACCCAAGATTTTTAAGCACCGCGATTGTTGTTTCCACATCGCTTAAATTGGGGCAGTTGTAAATTATATTTTTTCCATCGCTTAAAATTGCGGCAGCCAGGATTGGCAGGACAGCATTTTTTGCGCCCTGAACGTCGATTTCGCCCTCCAGCCTGCGTCCGCCGTCAATTATCAGTTTACTCATAGAAACACCTCCTGCTTCCGCATAAATTCATATAGTATACTATGAATTTTGCCGAACAATGTTCCTATGACTGTATGGTTTACATAACTATACCATTTTAGTATAGCAAACAATTAAAACAAAATCAACTTTTTTCACTAATTTGTTCCAAAAAGGCTTTGTCTTCTTCGGTAAGTTCCGCAGTTTCAAGCATATCAGGGCGTTTTTTAAGTGTTGTTAAAAGCGCCTGCTCACGCTTCCATTTTTCAATGTTTTTGTGATGGCCCGATACTAAAATTTCAGGGATTTTTACACCCATGAACTCCTGCGGATGTGTGTATTGCGGGTATTCCAAAAGTCCTGAAAAATGGCTTTCGTTTGTGTATGAGCTCTCACCTGCCAAAACTCCAGGTACCATACGTGCGATTGAGTCAATCACCGCCATTGCAGGAATTTCACCGCCGGTTAAAACAAAATCACCGATGGAAATTTCTTCGTCCACAATCATATCCAAAACTCGCTGGTCAACGCCTTCATAGTGACCGCAAAGGAAAACTATGTGGTCTTTTTTTGAAAGCTCAACCGCTTTTTTCTGATTAAATACCGCTCCTTGCGGTGACAAAAATACCGTGTGCGGTTTTTGTGGCAAGCCTTCTGCCACGCTCATATACGCATCATAAATAGGCTGAGGTGTCATAAGCATTCCGCCTCCGCCTGAATATGGGTAGTCATCGGTATTTCTGTGCTTGTCCTTTGAAAAGTCCCTGATATTTATAAAATTCATTTCGAGAATCCCCGCAGTTCTTGCTCTGCCGGTTATGCTTCCGCCTAAAACAGCTTCGAACATTTCGGGAAAAAGCGTTAAAACATCAAACTTTATCATTCGTCTTCAAGCCCTTTTGGTATTTCTATAATTATCTTTTTATTTTCAATGTCAACTGACTGCAAAACGCCGTCAATAATCGGAACAAGAAGATTTTTCTTGTTCTCTCTTTTTATATCGTAAACATCATTTGAGCCTGTCCCGAAAACGTCCACCAAATCGCCGATTTTACCGCTTTTATCAAAAACTTCGCAGCCTATTAAATCTGCAATATAGTAAACACCCTCAGGAAGCTCGCCAAGCTCTTCACGTGGCACTAAAAGAACAGCATTCTTAAACTTTTCCGCTTCTTCGATTGAAGTAAGCTGAGAAAATGCCACGATAATATTATTCTTCTGATACTTGATATTTTTTATATCAAGTCGTGTTTCTTCCCCACGCATTTTTGCAAGGCAGAACTTTAGCTCTTCAAAAACTTCCGGCGAATCTGTCCAAGTAACAATCTTAACTTCGCCACGAAGTCCGTGAGTATTGATGATTTTTCCAACTTCTAAAAAGTCCATAGTTATGGATTCCTTTCTTTCTTAAAAAAGGTACAAGGCAAAAATACCGTAGCTGTGCCATTTTCCTAAAACAATGCTGCGGTATTTAAAGAGCCTATTACATTAAAATAAGTGCCCGACTGACACTCATTTTAATTACCTTATTGAACAATATCAACAGATACGTGCATATTTTCCATGCTCGCAGCTGCCTTAACTACGGTACGGATTGCCTTTGCAATCTTTCCCTGCTTGCCTATAACCTTGCCCATATCGCCGTCTGCGACACGAAGCTCCAAGGTAAGTGAATTGTCACCCGCAATTTCGGTAACTGAAACCTTGTCCGGATGCTCAACCAAGGCTTTGGCAATTACTTCCAAAACTTCTTTCATTACTGAAATCTCCTTACATAATACCCTGTTTCTTTAGAAGAGCCTTAACAGTATCTGTTGGCTGAGCGCCGTTAGCAATCCATTTCTTAGCCATATCTGCATCGATTGTTACTGTTGCAGGGTCTGTTAGAGGATTGTATGTTCCGATTTCTTCTATAAATCTACCATCTCTTGGGTATCTTGAATCAGCTACTACAATTCTGTAGAAAGGAGCCTTCTTTGCACCCATTCTTCTTAGTCTCATTTTTACTGCCATGTTATTTCACCTCCAAATAATATTTCTTTTGTATATTAAAGCCGAACGGCATCAATATCTTAAAATTTTCCGCCGAAGCGTTTCATTTTCTTCATAAGCTTTCCGCGGTTTCCCGTCATCTGCTTCATCATCTGACGCATACTTTCAAACTGCTTTAAAAGCTCGTTTACGTCCTGAACACGTGTTCCGCTACCTTTTGCAATTCTCACCTTTCGGCTTGCCGCAATAATCTTCGGATTTTGTCTTTCCTTTGGCGTCATTGACTGGATTATCGCCTCGGTGCGTTTCATTTTTCTTTCGCTGTCAGCTTCGTCAACCTTATCAAGTGCCTTTTTATCAATTCCCGGCACCATACCAAGAAGCTGAGTGATTGAACCCATTTTCTTTATCTGCTGAAGCTGGGACAAGAAGTCATCCAAGTCAAAAGTCTGCTCACGCATCTTTTTTTCAAGGTCTTCTGCTTGCTTTTCGTCAATCACTTCCTGAGCCTTATCGATAAGGGTCATAACGTCGCCCATACCAAGAATTCGGCTTGCCATTCTGTCAGGATGGAAAGCTTCAAGCTCGGAAAGTTTTTCACCAACCGATGCAAACTTTATTGGCTTGCCGGTTACGGCTTTAACAGAAAGTGCCGCACCACCACGGGTATCACCGTCAAGCTTTGACAGGATTACGCCGGTGATTTCAAGCTGTGAGTTAAAGTGTTCTGCCACATTAACGGCATCCTGACCGGTCATAGCGTCAACCACTAAAAGTGTTTCATTAGGTGTTGTTTCCTTTGTGATTTGTGAAAGTTCTTCCATAAGAACTTCGTCTATATGAAGTCGGCCTGCTGTATCTATGATAACAGGGTCGTTTCCATGCTTTTTCGCGTGCTCAACCGCAGCCTTTGCAATTTTTACAGGGCTTTCGCCGTCACCCATTGAGAAAACCGCCACGCCTATCTGGTCACCCAAAACCTGTAGCTGTTTAATAGCAGCAGGTCTGTAAACGTCACAGGCAACAAGTAGTGGTCTCTTGTCAAAGTTCTTTCTTAAATGAAGCACAAGCTTTGCAGATGCGGTAGTTTTACCGGCACCCTGAAGACCGCACATCATTATAACTGTTGGCGCTGTTTTTGAAAACTCAATTCTTGCGTTTTCTGTTCCCATCAAGGTTACAAGTTCGTCACGAACAACCTTTAGGACGTTCTGGCTCGGTGTAAGGCTTTCCATAACCTCTTCGCCCATAGCCTTTTCAGAAACGGTTTTTATAAAATCTTTTACAACCTTAAAGTTAACGTCAGCCTCAAGTAGTGCAAGCTTAACTTCACGCATTGCTTCTTTAATGTCTTTTTCTGTAATTTTTGCTGTGCCCTTTAATTTTTTGAACACACCGCTAAGCTTTTCACCCAAGTTTTCAAATGCCAACGTTTTCACCACCTTTAAAGTCTTTTCTTAATTTCTGCAATTTTTTCTTTTACACTACTGTTTTCGGGGATTTCCGCTTCAACTTCTTCAACAAGCTTTGATATTTCTGCAAATCGCTTTGCCATTCCAAGCTTTTCTTCAAAGTTTATAAGGTGTGCTTCACCTTGCTTTATAAAGGCCCTGACGCCTTGCCGTGATACTCCGGTATCTTCGGCAATTTCAGCTAAAGATAAGTCCTGATTATAGTAAAGGTCAAGGCTTTCTTGTTGCTTCGGTGTTAAAAGCTCACCGTAAAAATCAAGAAGAACGCTTACCTGAAAATCCTTAGCCAGAACCATCACCATCCTTTAGTGTAAACCAAAAAAACTTTACAGGTGGTATTATATACTACTATTTTGCCTTTGTCAATAGATTTTATTAAATTTTTTTCGGTTTTTTCATATTGTAGGGAACGGATTTATCCGTTCCGCCAGCGGAATGCATAAATGCATTCCCTACGTTTTGTCATGTGATTTAATTTTACAACAAAAAACGCAAGAGCAAGTCTTGCGTTTTTATTTAAATTTCTATTCCATATCCGCCTGCTATAAAGCGTCTTAGGGTGATAACGTCTCGCACGTCCACTCCGCTATCTTTATTGATGTCAACTGCCTTTTCATTTACTATTATATTGTAACCGCCTGCAATAAATCTTCTTAAGCTAATAACGTCTCTTACGTCAATTTCGCCGTCATCATTTACGTCGCCAAGTGTGAATTCCGGTACAAGCTTATCCAAAACTTCTACCTTTTCGTGTCCGCACACAGAACAGGTGTATGTCTTTTCGCCTTCCGCATCTATCGTCGGCTCAAGTGTTACAACACCTTCGTCAAAAGCATGCTCTTCTGAGATTACATCGCCACATAAACATTCCTTTTTGTGACTTGCATCTCCGTCAGCTATCCATTCGCCATACTCATGTTCATGGCCCGTATCAACAATAAATCTTGACTTTAAGATGCCAAGTCGTGTGCTAAGCCATGACTTCATATCTTCGACAACCAAGCTATAGTTTGCATTTTCCCAAAGATGACCGCTTGCCTGTGGGTAGCCCACTCTTATATATGGCCACAAAGTATAGTTCATTTCTGCACTTGGTGCTAGCTTTGCATAGTGCTTATCTATTGTTCCGCCATCAGCTAAAGCTTCTTCTATCATCGCTACTGCTTCATTTTCAAAGAAGTTTGCAAGTCTTGCCTTAAAGATTGGAATATTGATAAGTGCCTTGGCAAGATAGTGATAGTCCTTAATACCTGAATCAATATACTTTGTCCAACCTGTTCCAAATGTCATATCCTGATCCCACAAAGGACCTGCATACATAATGCCGTTTACATCTTTGTTAAAGTAAACTGAAGAAATGAATCCGTCAGGGTTCAGGCCTATTTCCTGTATAGCGAAAATCTTAACAAGAGAATCAATGTCTACATATTCATAGAAATATTTTCCTGTAGTTTCGTTATAACCTGTGTATTCGCCCTTGTCATTTACAGCATAAACTGCGTCTTCAAATTCCTGATAATACTCGCTTATGTACTTAATTGCGTTTTCGCTCAAATATTCAGGGCCCTTTAAGTTGAATGCAACACCCTGTCTTGTCTTAAATCCGTTTACTTCGTCAAACTGCTGATGATTTAGCTCAATAAGGTATCCGCCTGTGATGTTTTCAGGGTCTTTTAGTCCAACTGTATACTGATACATCTGTCCGTACTTGTTAGTGCCTGTTGCATATTCTTCAATATCTCCGTATTCAGGATTCAGTTCTTCGTAAAGCTCTTCCATATCGGTAATGTCAATACCTGTACTGCCTACTGAATTCTTTTCACCCACAGTATATGTTCCGCGATATTCGCCGTCATACCAAAGGTTTACCCAATCGCAATTTGCGGTATCTTCCATACCCATCTGTCGAGCAAAATCCTTCATAAACTTATCGTGCATAGCTGTTGCATCGCCATAGTTTGCAAGAAGCACCCAAGTTTTTATCTTTTCGCCTGTGCCCAACAAATCGGTCTTATCTTTAATCTTAATCTGATAAGCTTTTTTAGTGTAGTGTGCAAAAGTTGAGTTTCCTCTTGCCTTGATTTCAGTAAACTGTCCGTTATATATATCATCACCGGATAGGCTTACCATATTCATAGTTCCTTTAGCCTTATTAGACTTTGAAGCGTCAACAAAGGTTCTGTCCTTTGCAGGGTCTTGACTTGTTATAAACATAGACATAACATTTGTGCCCTGCATAACAACTATTTCGATTGGCTCAGAATCACCAATAGCAACTTTGATGTTGTATCTGCCGTTTGCCAAAGCTGATATGCTGTTTAAATCAAATGTTGCCGTATTTGCACCATGGGCAAGTGCATAGGATTCGCTTCCCAAATCGCCTGAAATTATCAAATCTTGCCCTTCAATATCGCCATCGGCAACGAAGCTGAGAGTCAATTCATCAAGATTTGTGTGGTGCGGTAGCATAAGGTAATTCACGCCACCTGTTGTAATCATCTTACTTACATTTTCGCCAACTACAGCCTTTATATCGTTTATTGTTCTATGGTTTGTTGCTACCGTAACATTTGCCCACTTTGAGCAGTTATAAATATTATTTTTGCCATCAGTTGATGCGCCGGAACTTGCAATAGAGAATGTGTATTCAGTACCAGGTTCAAGTCCGGTTACTGTATAACTTGTCCCTGTGACTTGTGTGACATTCCAGTCTCCGCCGTTTGCACCATTATATAATCTGTAATAATCCGCTCCTGCTGATTTATCCCAAGTAAGCGTAACTGAATTTACCCCAGCTTTCGCCTTGAAATTTTTAACACTTGCA
Organism: Clostridia bacterium; assembly: GCA_017468095.1. Lineage (GTDB taxonomy): Bacteria > Bacillota > Clostridia > UBA1381 > UBA1381 > UBA1738. The sequence continues at coordinate 7,560 of JAFUJN010000025.1, read as the reverse complement.
GGAAGAATATTGTACTCTAATTTCTTTTCACCATAGTAGTTTCCGCGACCTGTGAAGTTTACGTATGCCTTTCCGATGCCCATGTCATTAGTCCATGAAACATATACGTCACGCATAGTATTATCGGCGTTTAGAGTATTATCATTAGACCAAATAAGTGCTGTAACATCGTCAAAAGATACGTATGTATTAGGACGAACACCTATAGCTGTTTGCTCATAGCTTGGTGTTGTAGTAGATGTTCTTGGGTTTTCTACTGTTCCAAAGTTTACTGTGGCATCATTGATATCCTGACCTTGAGTTCCGCAAACAGTACACTTGTAAGTCTCGTCCCAAGTGTGACCACTCGGGTATATAAACTCACCTATATTGATAATTCTGCATTCAGAGCAGGTATATGTTATGCTTCCACCCTTTACGCAGGTGACAGCGCTATTTGCATTTGCAGCATAAGCGTTACCATCACTATGATTATGGTACATTACACCTTCCACGATTTGCCACTCTTCTTCTGCGTATGCTGTGATTGACAATGTAGCAAACACACTTGCCATCAAGCTGATTATCAATGCGTAACTTAAAATTCTTTTCTTCATTTGGTCATTCCTTCCCTTGGATTTTTCTATTATATGTGTAAATCACCGCATAGTTTTAGTTTATGCGGACAGTACTCCACAATAATTCTATGCTATTATATCATAATTTGATTTATTTGTAAACACCTTTATTTTTCCAACAAAAAAACGCAAGATTTTCATCTTGCGTTTTTTATTTATTGAAGTTCTATTCCGTATCCACCGGCGATGAATCGTCTTAGAGTGATAACGTCTCGTACATCTGTTCCGCCGTCTTTGTTAATATCTACTGCATTTTCATTTGCTGTTATGTCATAACCGCCTGCAATAAATCTTCTTAGGCTAATAACGTCTCGTACGTCTACTGTACCATCATCACTTATGTCACCAGGTGTGTAGGTTGGCTCTTCTGGGTCAACTGGTGGAATTTCTCCACCCAAATAATGAATGGTTGCACTATAAAGTGGATCGTTTCCTTCAGCTTTAGTGATGGAGTTCCACATTTCTTCCGTTCCATTAAAATATACATCTGTTAGGTCATAGCATCCGTCAAATGCACAATATTCAATGGTTGTTAGACTACCAGGAAGATTTATTGTCTTTATGTTCCCCCAGTAAAATGTTTCTTCGCAAATCGTTGTTACACCTTCAGGGATTGTTATATGTTCCAAAGCATAACAATCATAGAATGCGCCATCACCAATAGTTGTTACACCCACAGGGATAGTTATATTTTTTAGCTCAATACAATATTCGAATGCGCTATCTCCAATAGTTGTCACACTTTCAGGGATAGTTATATCTGTTAAGTCACATCCATGGAATGCATAGTCTTCAATGCTTGTGACGCCGTTTGGAATATTATATTCAGCATCACTCTTTCCTAATGCAAATTGAATAAGGGTTGTCTTATCCTTATTAAACAAAGCACTACCATCAGAGTAATAGTTAGGGTTTTGTTCGTCAACAGTTATCTCAGATAGAGCATAACAACAACCAAAAGCTCTTCTTCCTATACTTGTTACACTTTCAGGAATGTTTATGCTTGTCAAGGCTTCGCATCCAAAAAATGCATCTTCTCCTATAGTTGTTACAGTATTTGGTATAGTTACACTTGTTAAGCTACTGCACCAACCAAAGACAGTTTCTCCAATGCTTTCAACACCATCGCAAATAATAACTTCCGTCAAACTATCACACCAAGAAAAAGCTTCCCATTCAATACTTTTTACACTACCAGGAATTGTTACACTTGTTAAGCTTTCACATTGATAAAATGCTCGTTCAGGAATAGTTGCTACACCCTCAGGAATATTTATACTTTCAAGGTCGTAACATCCGTAAAATGCACCCCAACCAATGCTTGTGACACTATCAGGAATGTTTATACTTGTTAAGCTTTCACACCAATAAAATGCACTATCACCAATGCTTGTTATTCCGTCAGGCAATGTTACACTTAGTAAACCAGTACACCAGTCAAAAGTTCCACCTTCAATTTTGGTTACTCCGCTTGGTATCACAACACTTGTTAAACTTTTACATCTATAAAAAGCACCATACCCAATATATATTACGCTTTCAGGGATATTTATATCTGTTAACCCTGTACAACCATCAAACGCAGATTCTTGAATGGTTGTAATGCTTTCCGGTAATGTTACTTTTGTTATACCACTACAATCTTCAAATGCGTTCCATCCGATAGTTGTTACAGGATAGCCGTCAATTATCTCCGGAATTACAATTTCACCGCTTGCATCTTCCGCTAAGCCTGTAATTGTAACTTCGCCGTATTCTATTTCATAAGTGAAGCTGACAGGGGTTGTTTCTTCCGGTTCTTCTTCAGGGTCATCTTCGCCCATAAAATGAATTGTGGCATTTATTAGGCATTCATTATTTAAACCTGTCACAATAGTGGTCCACTTGTTTTCTGATCCGCCGTAATATACATCTGTTATCTTTGTACACCCATCAAATGCATCTTGACCAATATGTTTTAAGCTTTTTGGTAATGTTACAGTTGTCAAGTTAGTACAATCAAAAAACGCATATACTCCAATATTGGTCACACCTTCAGGTATAACTATCTCTTTAAGGCTTTCGCATCTCCAAAAGCTATCTTCTTCAAGATTTCTTACGCTATTCGGCATGGTTACACTTGTTAATTTAGTGCAAAATGCAAATGCACCTTGGCCAATGTTAGCAACTCCATCAGGAATTGCTATACTTGTAAGCTTTGAACAATAACCAAACGTTCTTCTTTCGATATTTGTAACACCGTCAGGAATTTCTATGCCTGTAAGACTTGTACAATAATAAAAAGCATATTCCCCGATGTCGGTCACGCTATCAGGGATTTCTATGTTTGTTAAGTTTTTGCATCCGGCAAAAGCGCCATTAGAAATAGTTGTTACACTACTTGGAATGTTGTAGGCAGTATCACTTTTTCCTGCAGGATACTGCATAAGAGTTGTCTTGTTTTTATCAAATAAAACTCCGTCAACTGATGTGTAGTTAGGATTTTTAGCATCTACAGTTATGCTTGTAAGTTTAGTACATCCATAAAAAACTTCATTTTCAATTGTGGTAACACTTTCAGGGATGTATATACTCTCTAAACTACTGCAACCGGAAAATGCATTCTCTTCAATAGCTGTTACACTATCAGGGATTTCTATATTTGCAAGACTTGTACATCCAGAAAAAGCACTATCTCCGATAACAGTTACGCTATCAGGAATAATAACACTTTCCAAATTTTCACAAGAAGCAAAGGCCTCCCATGGTATAGTTGTCATACTGTCCGGAATTTCTATACTTGTTAAGCTGTTACAACCACGAAACGCATACCAGCCAATACTTGTAATATTATCAGGCAATTCTATGTTTAGTAAGCTTTCGCAATGATCAAATGCGCCATTTTCAATAATTGTTACGCTGTCAGGTATGGTTATATTTGTCAGGTTAAGACAATCAGAAAATGCACTATCTCCAATAGCTGTTACACCTTCAGGTATGGTTACACTTGTTATATTGTTATTATAGGAAAACACACTTCTTCCAATAGTCACCACAGGATAACCGCCAAGGGTTGATGGAATTACAATTTCACCGCTTGCCTCTTCATCACATTCTGTGATTATTGCCTCTCCGTTTTCCACGATGTATGTGAAAATGTATTCCTGTTTTGGTTTAAAAATGGCACCGCCACCACCACCACCGCTACTACCTGCTCCGCCTGAGCTTTCCGCATTTACTATACCCATAGAAAGTATTGCAAATATGGTCGCCATAAGGGTCGCTAAAATTCTTTTTTTCATATTCCATCCCTACTTTCACTTTTTGTAAAGTTTCATATTGAAATTATTATATCACACCTGGTTATATTTGTAAATGTATTTATGCAAACAAAAAAACTCTGCCAAAAGGCAGAGTTTTAATTTTAGATTCCGTCGTATAGGCCTTCTTCGCAAAGCTTTGCGATAGCGCTCTGAACTTCTTCCTTATCTTCGCGGTATGTAATTCCGTACCACTTATCCTTGTTTGAATATGCCTTAACTGTTGCAAGGCCTGCTTTCATCATCTTATCAACAGTATTTGGAATCAAGCATTCGTCTTTCATAAGGTCAGCAGTTTCAAGGAAGTTTTTGAATTCCTTTTCAAGTTCAGGGAAGATAGCAGGTGTGAAGCCCCAAAGGTTCATTGAAACCTTCTGGTCGCTTGGAAGCTGTGTCCAAGTTGCGCCGTCATCTTCTGTGAACTGCATTTCGGCATTTATCTTTGTTCTTTCAACGATATCCTTAAGGTTGCCATCTTCGATTACGCAGCAGCCTCTTGCAACTGTTCCGTTTTCAGAAACTGTCTTGTCAAGGTCATAAGCTACCATACAGAAATCAAAGCCTTCAGCTTTTGCTAAGTGATCGTGAATTTCTGTAAATGCATTTGCGCCATAGTAGTCGTCTGCGTTGATAACTGCAAATGGTTCTTTAACTGTATCCTTACAGCAAAGAATTGCGTGAGTTGTTCCAAATGGCTTCTTTCTGCCTTCAGGAAGAATTGAAACATCCTGCATAACGTATTCAACGTCGATTACCTTTTCAATCTTCTTTCCAACGATTTCCTTAAAATCTTTTTCGATTTCTTCCTTAATAATAAATACGATTTTATTAAAGCCAGCCTTTTTTGCATCATAAACAGAAAAGTCAAGAAGAACTTCTCCGCCAGGACCGATTGGCTCCATCTGCTTAAGTCCGCCAAAACGGCTACCCATTCCGGCTGCCATTACTACTAATGTTGTATTCATAATAATTCCTCCAAACAAAATTTTTCTCATAATAATTATAGTAATATTTTGGAATTTTGTCAATATATTTAAAGTAAATTGGAAGTTAAAATCCCTTTAAAATGCCATTTTTAGTGCTTTTCGGCGTGCAAAAAACTTTTTTTAAATTTTTTTTAAAAAATGCTTGACAAATAGCGTTCTTGCTGATATAATTATTTCTGTTGTCACGTATTGTGTCATTTGGGAGTATAGCTCAGCTGGGAGAGCGTCTGCCTTACAAGCAGGATGTCACAGGTTCGAGCCCTGTTACTCCCACCAATAACACTTTTTATTATGTGGCCCGGTAGTTCAGTTGGTTAGAACGCTAGCCTGTCACGCTAGAGGTCGTGGGTTCGAGCCCCATCCGGGTCGCCAATTTTTTTTGTGACAATTTGCCTCTGTAGCTCAGTCGGTAGAGCAAGGGACTGAAAATCCCTGTGTCGGCGGTTCGATTCCACCCGGAGGCACCATTATAAATGCGGGAGTGGCTCAGTGGTAGAGCGTCACCTTGCCAAGGTGAACGTCGCGAGTTCGAATCTCGTCTTCCGCTCCATTTCACAAAAGACGCTTTATATGCGTCTTTTGTACTAAACGGCACCATAGCCAAGTGGTAAGGCAGAAGTCTGCAACACTTTTATGCCCCAGTTCGAATCTGGGTGGTGCCTCCAAATCAAAAAATCCTGTCGAAAGATAGGATTTTTTATTTTGCATTATTAATTTTTAATTATTCAATATTCATCATTCATTAACTCGACAGGATTTTAATGAATAATGAAGTCGCTTCGCTAATGAATAATTAATAATTTCTTAACTAATCCCTAAATCAACTTCCCATCTGTCACATATGTGACAGTTTTTTCTTGCTTTTTAACATATACTCTGCTATAATTGAGATAATATTATTATGCCCTTAGAAAGGAGTCAATCTTATGAATATAATCATTGTTGGCTGTGGCAAAGTCGGTCAGAAAATTGCCGAAAAGCTAAGTCAGGAAAATGAGCATAATATTACTGTGGTAGATTCAAGACGCTTCAAGGTTGAAAATATCATCAATGAATATGACGTAATGGGCGTTGTTGGTAGTTGTGCCGATATTGACATCTTAAAGGAAGCCGGTGTTGAGAATGCAGATATTCTGATTGCAGTTACCGGTTCTGATGAGCTTAACCTTTTGACCTGCCTTATGGCGAAAAAGGCCGGCGAGTGTCAGACAATAGCTCGAGTGCGAAACCCTGAATACCGAAAGACACTTCCGCTCTTTAAAGAAGATTTAGGCCTTGCCATGATTATTAACCCTGAGCAAACTGCGGCTATGGAAATGGCACGTGTGCTTCGTTTCCCAAGTGCAATACAGATTGATACGTTTGCAAAAGGCAGGGTTGAAATCCTTAAATTTAAAATTCAGGACGGCTCACCGCTTGACAGTATAAGCATTATGGAAATGAGTCAGAAAATTGACCCTAACATCCTTATTTGCGGTGTTCTCCGTGGCGAAGATGCTATCATTCCGGGTGGTGACTTCGTATTAAACGTTGGCGATATTATTAGCATTGTGGCACCATCAAAGAGTGCCGGTGCGTTTTTCCGCAAAATCGGCGTTAAAACCAACCGTGTAAAGGATACCATAATCGTTGGTGGCGGAGAGACAGGCTACTATCTTGCGAACATTCTTCTTCGCTCAGGAATAAAAGTTAAAATCATCGAAAAAGACCAAAAACGTGGCGAGGAACTTGCAGAAATGCTTCCAAAGGCTACTATTATAAATGCTGACGGAACAGAAAACCGCGTGCTTTTGGAAGAAGGCATTGAATTTGCAGAGTCTTTTGTAGCTCTTACCAATATCGACGAAGAAAATATTCTTCTTTCACTTTTTGCAAAGAGCAAGATGAATGGTAAGCTTGTAACAAAGATAAACCGTATCGCGTACGACGAGGTTATTTCAAACCTTGACCTTGATACTACGATTTATCCGAAAAATATTACTGCAGAATACATTGTGAAGTTTGTTCGTGCCAAGAACAATTCCATCGGCAGCAACATCGAAACAATGCACAGCATTTTAGATGGAAAAGCTGAGGCTTTGGAATTTATAATCCGCGAAAACTCACCGGTTGCAGGTATTCCTTTGGAAAAGCTTAGCCTTAAAGAAAATATTCTTATCGCCTGCATCATACGCGGAACTGATGTTATCGTACCACGTGGACGGGACACTATAACCGCCGGCGACCACGTTATTGTTGTAACTAAAAATTCAGGCTTTACTGATATAACCGATATTCTGAAGTAAGAGGTGTATGCTATGAATTATAGAGTAATCCTACATACCCTCGGTTGGGTTTTAAATATTGAAGCGGCGGCAATGCTTCTGCCACTTGTATGCTCACTTTTGTACGGCGAAACGGCTATGGCAAAGATTTTTCTTGTCTGCATCGCAATTTGCCTTGTAATCGGGGTGCTACTTACTGTAAAACCGCTTAAGAAAAAATCAATGTACGCCAAAGAAGGCTTCATCTGTGTGGCTCTTTCCTGGATTGTGCTTAGTATATTTGGCTCACTTCCCTTCGTTTTTTCAGGAACGGCAAGCGTTGTGGATTCACTTTTCGAAACCGCATCAGGTTTTACCACAACAGGTGCATCAATCCTGACCGATGTGGAGGTTC
>JAFUJN010000024.1 GCA_017468095.1 Clostridia bacterium | reverse complement strand
CTTGCAAAATTAAAGCATTAAAACTGCCATTTTATATAATATAGTTATTGTTTTTTTTGCCAAGTTATGTTACAATAATTATGTATATATTTTTTCAAGGAGAACGCCCTGTGAGTTTCGAAAAAGCGTGTCCGATATGGCATAGTGAATAATATACCGAAAACGATTTTGCTGAATTTTATGATGTTGTAGATTATAACGGTGGTTCGGCTTGTTTTCGTGTGTCTGTATCAGGAGATTACACCCTTTTTATAAACGGAAAATATGTGGTATCAAACCAATACGGCGATTTTCCGCACTACAAGGTGTATGACGAAATTGACATAACCGACCACCTTAAAAAAGGCGAAAACACCCTCTGTATTTTGGGTTGGTATTTCGGCAAATCGGGTATGCGATACCTGACACCATCACCGATGCTTATTTTTGAACTTGAAATTGACGGCGAAACGGTTTTATATTCAGGAAAGCACACCCTTTCAAGAAAGAGCAAGGCATACCAAAGCGGTTTTGCTCGAAAAATATCTGCCCAGTTCGGCTACAGCTTTTTATATGATGCAACAAAGGAAGATGATTGGGCGACCGATTTTGAGCCATCAAGAGAAATTGAGAATAAATATAATTTCACAAAAAGACCAACCAAAAAGTTGGTTTTAGGCGATTTGGTAAAAGGTGAAATAACAAAAACCGATAGTTCATATATTATAGATTTAGGCAGAGAAATCGTGGGACTTCCAACCTTTTCGATAATAAGCGAAAAGGCGCAGAAAATAAACGTTGCCTACGGCGAGATTTTGGAAAATGGTCACGTAAAACGCATTATCGGTGAACGTGATTTCAGTTTTGACTATATAGCAAAAGCGGGCAAGAACGAATTTACAAGTTATATGCTCCGTTTTGCTTGCCGTTATATTGAAATAACACCAGACGAGCCAATCAATATAGAATTTGCGGGAATAATACCGCAGTTTTATCCTGTAAAAGAAAAAGAAGTTCAGCTTGAAAAAGAGCTTGACCAAAAAATATATGATATTTGCATAAACACCCTAAAGCTCTGTATGATGGAGCATTATGTGGACTGCCCTTGGCGTGAACAATGCCTTTACGCCTTTGACTCCCGTAACCAGATGCTTTCGGGGTATTCGGCATTTGAAGATAGCAATCTTGACTATGCAAGAGCAAATCTTCTCTTGATGAGCAAGGACAAGCGAAAAGATGGACTTTTATCCATCTGCTTCCCGAGTGGTGAAGATTTAACCATCCCAAGCTTTTCATTGTATTTCATTCTTGCAGTACAAGAATATATGGAAAAAAGCGGCGATAACACCCTTGGAGAAGAAGTTTTTGAAAAAATAGAAACCATACTGACCGTGTTCAAAAACCAAATGGAAAACGGCCTTGCCTGTCGCTTTGAGGGCTTTGGCTACTGGAATTTCTACGATTGGTCACACCTTGGCTACATAAGACGTGGTCAAGGCAAAAAAGAGCCTGATTTCCTTTTGAATGTGATATTTGTTATTGGTCTTGATGCTTACGGCAAAATCTGCGAAATCCTTGGCAAAGCCAATAGCTTTGCAGGGCTTTCAAGCGAAATCAAGGAAAGGCTTAACAAAGACTATTTTAACGCACAAACAGGGACTTATTTTATACAGGACAAAACCGAAAAGCCAACTGAGCTTGCAAACGCCTTGGCGGTTTTTGCGGGAGTTGCCACAGGTGATGTGGCGGATACCATCTGCGAAAAGTTGGCATCGGGCAAGCTGGAAACCTGCTCGCTGTCAATGAAAGTTTTTAAGTATGATGCACTTATAAAGACAAATAAGGAAAAATACAAAGACAATATTTTAGACGAAATAAGAAAAACGTATAAAGTGATGTTGGATGCAGGCTCAACAACTGTATGGGAAACCATAGAGGGAGCGGTTGCATTTGAAAATGCAGGAAGCCTGTGCCACGGCTGGAGCGCTGTTCCTGTCCATTACTACCAACTACTTAAATAAAAGGAGATGTTACTATGTCAAACGTATGGCACGATATTTCACCAAAGAGAATACACGCGGACGATTTTATCTGCGTTATCGAAATTTCAAAAGGAAGCAAGAAAAAGTATGAGCTTGACAAGGAGTCAGGCTATTTGATGCTGGATAGAATTCTTCACACATCAACTCACTATCCTGCAAACTACGGGTTCATCCCAAGAACCTACGGCGATGATAATGACCCTCTTGACGTGTTGCTTCTTTGCTCGGAACAAATCGAGCCTATGACTTTGGTTCGTGCATATCCTATCGGCGTGATTTCCATGATAGATAACGGACGAAATGACGAAAAGATTATCGCCATTCCGTTCAGCGACCCAAACAATAATATGTATAAGGACATCAGCGAACTTCCAAAGCACGTTTTTGACGAAATGAGCCATTTCTTTAAGGTATATAAAAACCTTGAAAACAAGGAAACAGCCGTAAACGAAGTAAGCGGAAGAGAAACGGCTATTAAGATAATCAACAAAGCTATTGAAGATTACGTTGAAAAGTTTTGTAAATAATGAAAAGCGTATTATTTGAAAATCAAGATCTTGAATATAAGGCATTTCACCAAAAGCTTATCCCGAACATAAGCCCCGACAGAGTAATTGGCGTAAGAACGCCAACTCTTCGCAAGATTGCAAAGGAGTTTTGCGGAACAAAGGATAGGGAACAGTTTTTGCAGAAGCTTCCACACGAATATTACGAAGAAAATAATCTTCACGCATTTTTTATAGAGCAAATCAAAGATTTTGAGCTTTGCATCACAGAAATCAACCGCTTTCTGCCCCATATTGATAACTGGGCAACCTGTGATGGTATGCGTCCGAAATGCTTTGCAAAAAATAAGGACAAGCTGTTATTAGAGATTGAAAAATGGCTTGGTTCAAAGGATACATATACCGTACGATATGGTATAGAAATGCTGATGGTTCATTTCTTGGATGAGAATTTTGATGAAAAGTATCTTGATATGGTAACGACAATCAGGAGCGACGAATACTACATCAACATGATGATTGCCTGGTACTTTGCCACAGCCTTGGCAAAGCGTTGGGACGAAACTTTTCCGTATATCAAGAATAAACAAATGCCTGTTTGGATACACAATAAAACAATACAAAAATCAATTGAAAGTTACCGCATTACGGACGAGGAAAAAGCAATTTTAAGGCGGTTAAAAATAAAGGAATTTTAAGGAGAAAAAAATGAGTTACGCTGACGAGATTTTTATTAAAAATTGCAAGGAAATTATAGAACACGGCGTTTCCGATGCCGATATGAATGTGCGCCCGAAGTGGGATGACGGCAAGGATGCTTACACCATAAGCCGTTTCGGTATCGTTAACCGCTATAACTTGGCGGAAGAATTCCCGATTATGACTCTCAGAAGAACTTACTGGAAGTCAGCTTTAGACGAGCTTTTATGGATATGGCAGAAAAAGTCCAACAACATTAACGACCTAAAGAGCCATATCTGGGACCAGTGGGCAGACGAAAACGGCTCAATCGGCAAGGCATACGGCTATCAGCTTGGAATAAAGCACAAGTATAAAGAGGGCGAGTTTGACCAGGTGGATAGGGTTCTTTTTGACCTTAAGAACAACCCGAATTCACGCCGAATTATCACAAATTTATATAACCATCAGGATTTATCCGAGATGGGTCTTTACCCTTGCGCATATTCAATGACCTTCAGCGTAAAGGACGGAAAACTGAACGGAATTTTAAATCAGCGTAGTAATGACTTCTTAACCGCAAACAACTGGAACGTTGTGCAGTATGCGTTTCTAATCCACATTTTTGCTAAAGTGTCGGGACTTGAAGTCGGCGAGCTTGTGCACGTAATTGCGGATGCGCATATTTATGACCGCCACATCCCGATTGTGGAAGAAATCATAAAGAACCCAACATTTTCTGCACCAAAGCTTGTGATTGACGATTTTGATGATTTTTATAAGGTAACACCTGACCACTTCCATATGGAAGGCTACGAGTTCAACGAATTTAACACAAAAATTCCTGTTGCCATTTAAGAAAGGAAAGCAATATGAAACTTATAGTTGCAGTATCAGAAAACTGGGGAATCGGAAAAGATAATGACCTGCTTTTTTCAATCCCAAAGGATATGAAGTTTTTCCGCGAAACCACTATGGGGAAAACGGTTATTTTGGGCAGAAAAAACTTGGAGAGCTTTCCAAATGCAAAGCCACTTCCTAAAAGACCAAACATAATTTTGATACGTGACAAGACTTTTTCCTGTGATGGCGCAACGGTAGTGAACAGCATTGACGAGCTTTTGGCGCTTCCAATCGATTTTAGTGATGCGTTTGTTATCGGCGGAGAAGAGATTTACCGCCAGCTTTTGCCATACTGCGACCTTTGCTATGTAACCAAAGTACAGGAAACTGCTGATGCCGATAAGTTTATGGTGAATCTTGATGAGCTACCTGAATGGGAGCTTGTATCAGAATCCGAAGAAATCGAAGATAACGGACACACCCTAACATTCTGCACATACGAAAGGAAAAAAGTATGAACTTGCACAAAATAGCGGGTCTTTTGGTAGATATGGGTTATAAATACGAGACTATGCAAAAGCAGGCGGAAGCCTATAAGGTGGACGAGCCTTGCGATACGCCTCAAATGAAAATATATATCCCCGATGAACTGCTTTTGGAGAAACAAAAACAAGAGCCGAATCTTACCCTTGATAACTGCGAGTATCTTTATACAGGCTCGGCGTTTTATTCGGGGCTTTTGTATTTCGGCGGATTTATGCTTCATTCGTCGGCGGTTGTGATGGACGGCAAAGCCTATCTTTTCACAGCGGACAGCGGTACGGGAAAATCAACCCACACATCCTTGTGGCAAAAGGCTTTCGGCGACAGGGCCGAAATTTTGAATGATGATAAGCCTGCAATAAGAATTGGCGAAGATGGGATTTTTGCTTGCGGAACGCCTTGGAGCGGAAAAACCGACAAAAACGTAAACAAAATTGTGCCAATCGGTGCAATCGGTTTTTTGGAGCGAAGCCAAGATAACTGGATAAAGCGGGTACAGAGCGGAGAAGTTGTGGGAAAACTTTTGAAACAGACGGTAAGACCACCGCAAATGGAAGAAATGGACGCACTTTTAAAATATGTGGATATTGTTTTAAGCAAAGTGCCTGTTTACAGCCTTGGCGTTAATATGACGGAAGATGCCCCAAAAATGGCGTATCGCGAAATGTCAAAATAAGGAGAGAAAAATGCCAACAGCAATAATTACGGGAGCAAGCTCGGGAATAGGTCGCGAAATGGCCATAATTTTATCACAGCAGGGCTATGATATTGTCCTTGTTGCACGTCGGGGCGACAAGCTTTTGGAAGTATCAAAGGAGCTTCGAAAACCTGCGGAAATTATGACAATGGACCTTTCAAAGGAAGAAAACTGCTATTCCTTGTATGAAAGATTAAAGGGCAAGGACGTGGAAATCCTTGTTAATAACGCAGGGTTTGGCAAGCTTTGAAAGTTATATGAAAACGATCTTTCAAAGGATATGGAAATGGTTGATTTGAACGTGAAAGCATTACATATCTTAACAAAACTTTTCCTTTTGGAATTTAAAGAAAAGAACTGTGGAAAGATACTGAATGTGGCATCTGCGGCGGGATTTATGCCCGAAGGCCCGATGCTTTCAACCTACTATGCAACCAAGGCTTATGTTTTGAGCTT
>JAFUJN010000023.1 GCA_017468095.1 Clostridia bacterium | reverse complement strand
TCTTTTCTGGCGAAGCTTTACACATTGGCTGGGTGGAATGGGAGTTTTGGTGTTCCTGGTTGCCATTCTTCCGCTGGCAGGCGGCAACAACCTACATCTTATCAAAGCGGAAAGCCCGGGTCCGTCTGTCGGCAAGCTTGTTCCCAAGGTGCGTTCCACTGCAAAGATTTTATATCTTATGTATCTGGCACTTACCTTAATCGAACTTCTATTTCTGCTTTTTGGAAGACTTCCTGTGTTTGATGCACTAACTGTTGCGTTCGGAACTGCAGGTACTGGTGGATTTTCTATCTGGAACAGCGGATGTGCTGACTATTCACCTTATGTCCAGATTGTTATAACTGTGTTTATGATTTTGTTTGGTGTAAACTTCTCTTTATATTACCTGCTTCTTTTAGGTAAAATACGAGATATTTTCCGTTCAGAAGAGCTTAAGGCATATCTTGGAATTATCCTTGTTGCGATTGTTATTATAGTTCTTAACTGCAAGGATATGTACCAAAACATCGGCGACGCCATACGCCATACCGCATTTCAGGTGGGTGCTGTCATAACCACAACCGGTTTTTCAACCACCGACTTTGACCTGTGGCCGTCACTTTCCAAGACCATTATGGTACTGCTTATGTTCTCAGGTGCTATGGCAGGAAGTACCGGCGGAGGTATTAAGGTTTCGCGAATCCTTATATTGATTAAAACCATAACAAAAGAAATTTTCTCCACCGTGCATCCAAACGCAGCACGAAAAGTCACCATTGACCAAAAGCCTATAGAACATCAAGTGGTGCGTGGAGTAAATGTGTATATGGCTGCGTACGTAATTATCTTCGCTGCTTCCGTGCTCTTGATAAGCATTGACAACTTTGACCCTACCACAAACTTTACCGCTGTTTTATCGGCTATGAATAACATCGGACCGGGACTTGCAGAAGTAGGACCTACACGTAATTTCTCGATTTTTTCTGATTTGTCAACGCTTGTACTGACAGCAGATATGCTTATCGGAAGACTTGAAATATTCCCGTTTTTAGTGCTTTTCGCACCATCTACATGGAGAAAATAAGAAATTAAAAGACTTGGAAATTACTCCAAGTCTTTTTTATGATATAAAAAAAGCGTCTTTATAAAAGACGCTTTAATTTGTAAGATTTTATGCAGAATAAACGCTGCACTGCTTTTTATCTCTGCCTTTTCTTTCGAACTTAACCTTTCCGTCAATCAACGCAAAAAGTGTATCATCACTACCGATACCAACATTGTTACCCGGGTGAATCTTAGTTCCTCTCTGTCTTACAAGGATATTTCCAGCCAATACGAACTGACCGTCTGCTCTCTTCACACCAAGACGTTTACTTTCGCTATCACGACCGTTCTTGGTAGAACCCATACCTTTTTTATGAGCCATTAATTAACACCTCTGCTTTCGAATTAGATTTAATATGCTTAATTAAGCATTGATAGATTCAATAGTAATCTTTGTGTAAGGCTGTCTGTGACCCTTCTTTGAACGCTCGTTCTTCTTTCTCTTCATCTTGAAGACATAGATCTTTTTAGCCTTTCCCTGCTTTGCAACCTTACCAACTACCTTGGCTCCGGCTACAACAGGAGTTCCGATTTTAACATCGTCACCGTTTGCTACTGCAAGTACCTTGTCAAAAGTAACGCTTTCGCCTTCAGCTACTTCTAGCTTTTCTACGAAGATTACGCTGCCTTCTTCAACCTTGTACTGCTTTCCGCCTGTTTCCAAAATTGCGTACATTTACATTACACCTCCTTATAATATGAAGTCACGCTGATGCCGGTACCCGATTGGGATTTATAACCATGCATTCATGCGGATACTGTAGTATTATACCACAGGAATTTGGCTTTGTCAACAGTTTTTTGTGTTATTTTGTAAGATTATCCACAGTTTCTATTCCGCTTCCGGTTATTGGGATTACTTCGCCCAAATATTTTGGTTTTGAGTGCAGAATTTCGCATTGCAGGAAGGCTTTTACCCTTGCCGGATATTCACGGACGCTCTGCAAAGCGGTGCTTTTTATGGTTGAATTTTCCGCCTCAACCCCTGTCACCTTTATGCCCAGCTTGTTACCTATATAAAGGGCACGGCGAAGATGTAGCTTTTGAGTTACTACAATAGCTTTAGTAACCTTGAAAACGCTTCTTGCACGATACATACTGTCATAGGTGGAAAATCCAGCGTGGTCCATAAAAATGTCATCTTGGGGAACGCCTTTTTCCAAAAGATAGTTCCGCATCACGTTAACCTCGTCGTAATTGCTTTGCCCGTGGTCGCCTGATACAAGGATTTTCTTGGTATGCCCAAGATTGTATACTTCTATCGCCTTATCAAGCCTATTGGCAAGGGATATTGATGGCCTGCCCGCCACAATACCTGCACCAAGGACAATTATGCAGTCAGCGGTTTGGGTTTCATCCATTGCCACCGTCAACTGCTCACCAATTTTGTCGGTGTAGTTATATGTTGAAACTGTAAACAGTATAGTTGCAATAATTGCTAATATTAAAAACCTTATGGTTCTTTTTACGATTTTTTTCATTTATGCTTCCTTTATAACATTTTCAAATATTTCGATTGCTTCATCCAATGAAGAAAGGTGGGCTGTCATTAAAGCTTTGACCTCATCAGAAAATGATGCAACATCAGGAATACCGATGCATTTCATCACTGCTGAATATCCTGCGCGGATACCATTTTCAGAATCTTCTATCACAAAACAGTCTGCAGGATTTACCCCAAGCTTTTGCGCTGCAAGCAGGAAAATATCAGGTGCAGGCTTTCCGTTTTCTACATCTTTGCCACCTACAATCACGCTGAATATATCTGTCGCACCAACTTCGTTCAAATGATGCTCTATGGTTTTATGGGAAGAGCCTGATGCAAGAGCCAATGGTATTCCATTTTCTTTTAAAAAGGAAAGCAAAGCTTCAGCACCTTTTTTGTAGGTTACTTTTCCATTTTCTATTATATATTCTCGCATAGTTTTCTTAAATAATTCTATGTCCATCTCGCCGAAATTTTGCTCTAGGTACGCTGTCCAACCGACTTCGTTCATACCGCATACACGCGAAATATGGTCTCCTACGCCCGAAATCCCTTGCATTTTTCCCGCATATTCCCATGCAGGCACACAAATGCTTTGGGTGTCAAGTAGTGTCCCATCCATATCAAAAATTACACTAAACATTTGCCCTTTATCACCTTTCGCAAATTTTAAATTTATTTTATCATAATATCCCGACATTTGCAATAAAAAAACCGGAGCATCCTTTGATGCTCCGGAAAATCACTTATTCAGAAACTTTTACAACCTCTTTGCCGTTGTAATAGCCGCAAGCCTTACAAACCTTATGAGGCATTTTATATTCGTGGCACTGTGGACATTCCACCATACCAGGAACTTCAAGCTTCCAATTAGCTCTTCTTTTATCTCTTCTTGATTTAGATACTTTACCCTTAGGTACTGCCATCTTAATCGCACCTCCTATTCAGTATCAGACATATTCTTCATAATCTCGGCAAGCTTTTCAAGGCGAGGGTCAATATACTCTCTGTTGCAGCCGCAATCACCTTCATTCAGGTTTGCACCGCAAATAGAGCATAGACCTTTACAGTCCTCGCTGCACAGGAATTTTCCTGAAACGTTCAGCAAAAATCCATTAACAATAGCTTCCATAAGCTCAACTTCGCTGCCGGAATACACAATAACATCTTCATCCTCCGGGAAAACAGCGTCCTCACGGACCAAGATTTCCTCAACAGGATCCTCCAAATCTACAGTTAAAGGCTTTCCGCAGCGTGCACAATGCACACCCATCTTGCCTGTAACCTTTCCTTTAAGTTCCAAGGATTTTGTGTTATTAAGTATTACACCTTCCAAAAGACAGGGCTCAGAAAATGTGAACTCTTCTCCCAAAAAGTCCGTTGTCGGCATCTCAAAGCTTTCCGAAAGCTCAAGCTTACCATCGTTGTCTTTAATTATGTCAGACAGGTTTATAAGCATAATTACTTAAGTTCAACCTTTGCGCCTGCTTCTTCAAGCTTAGCCTTGATCTCGTCAGCTTCTTCCTTTGTAGCACCTTCCTTGATTACCTTCGGAGCGGACTCTACAAGTTCCTTAGCTTCCTTCAGACCCAGACCTGTCAGA
>JAFUJN010000183.1 GCA_017468095.1 Clostridia bacterium | reverse complement strand
CCTGTACTTCTGCGAGATTTTCAAATACAAAATCGCTGCCAGCATCTTCAAGCTCGTTTTCTTCGGCATATCCACATTTTACGCCGATTGAAGATATTCCACACTTTTTGGCACCTAAAATATCGTGCTTTCTGTCCCCTACTATTACTACTTTTGATAAATCATCGGGTTTTGCAAGGCGTAATACTTCGTTTATGACTTCATCTTTATAATTTATACCGCCTTTAAGGTCAGCACCAACAACATAATCTAAATACTCAGAAAAACCGTATTTTTCTACAATTCTTTGGGCAAAAACAAGGGGTTTTGATGTTGCTAAAGCTGTTGTTTTTCCGGCATCTTTTAATGCTTTTAAAATTTCTACAGCACCGTCTAAAACCTTGTTTTCAAAAATACCGGTAACAGAAAATCGCTCACGATATTTTTCAACTGCCAAATTCGCGTCATCGTGTGAAAAACCATATAATCCCCTAAAGGAATCATATAATGGCGGGCCTATAAACGATAAAAGTGTTGCTTCGTCATTTTCTTCGATCCCAAAATGTTGCAAGGCATATTTAACACAGTTTGTTATGCCTTCTTTTGGGTCAGTTAAAGTGCCGTCAAGGTCAAATAAAATTAAATCAAACATAATTTACTCCTGTAAATACTTTTTTAGGAATTGTCCTGTGTAAGATTTTTCGCATTCACATACTTCTTCAGGCGTTCCTGTGCAGACAACTTGTCCACCGCCATTTCCGCCTTCAGGGCCTAAATCTATGATATGGTCAGCGGTTTTAATAATGTCAAGGTTGTGTTCGATTACAACCACAGTATTTCCCGCATCAACAAGCTGCTGCAACACCTTAATAAGTCTATGAACGTCCGCTGTATGAAGTCCTGTTGTAGGTTCGTCAAGCACGTAAATTGTCTTGCCTGTGGCTTTTCTTGAAAGCTCTGTTGCAAGCTTAACTCTCTGTGCTTCACCACCTGATAAGGTTGTGGAACTTTGGCCAAGTTTGATATATCCGAGACCAACCTGCTGAAGTGTTTCAATTTTACGTTTGATTTTCGGCAAGTTTTTAAAGAATTCAACAGCCTCATCAACCGTCATATCAAGGACTTCGTAAATATTTTTGCCTTTATAACGAACTTCAAGGGTTTCGCGGTTATATCTTTGTCCTTTACAAACCTCACAAGGCACAAAAATATCTGCAAGGAAGTTCATTTCAATCTTCACAATACCGTCACCCGAGCAGGCTTCACATCTTCCGCCTTTAACGTTGAAACTAAATCTGCCAGGTTTATAGCCGCGGATTTTAGCTTCATTTGTAGATGCGAAAACATCTCGTATATCGTTAAATACATTAGTATAAGTTGCAGGGTTTGAACGTGGTGTTCGTCCTATAGGAGATTGGTCGATATTTATTATCTTGTCAAGCTTTTCTATGCCGTTTATTTTCTTGTGCTCTCCGGGATGAGTTCCTGCACGATTAAGTTCTTTTGCGAGTTTTTTATAAAGAATTTCGTTTATTAAAGAACTTTTTCCTGAACCTGAAACACCCGTAACGCAAGTGAAAACGCCAAGCGGGATTTTTACATCTACATTTTTAAGGTTATTTTCTTTTGCGCCAACAATTTCAATAAAGTCTTCTGATTTTCGTCTCTCTTTTGGTACGCTTATTTTCTTCGCACCTGAAAGATACTGACCTGTAAGGGATTTTTTATTCTTTTTAATATCATTTACTGTTCCTTGTGCCACAATTTCACCGCCGTGAATACCGGCACCGGGGCCTACGTCAATAATATGGTCTGCGGCATACATAGTGTCTTCGTCGTGCTCAACAACAAGAACAGTATTTCCTAAATCTCTTAGATGCTTCAAAGTTTCAATAAGTCTTGCATTGTCACGCTGATGAAGACCGATACTTGGCTCGTCTAAAATATACAAAACGCCCATAAGTCCTGAACCTATCTGTGTTGCAAGACGGATTCTTTGGGCTTCACCGCCCGACAAGGTTGCAGATGCTCGAGCAAGAGTTAAGTAATCAAGACCTACATCAAGCAAGAATTTTAGTCTTGCTTTAATTTCCTTAATAATCTGATTTGCAATAAATTGTTCACGCTCTGTAAGTTCTAAATTGTTTATAAAGTCCATTTCTTCCTTAATGGACAGACAGGTGAATTCATAGATATTCTTTCCACCAACAGTAACAGCCAAAATAGCGTCTGAAAGACGGGCACCGTGGCAATCGTGGCAAACAGTTTCATTTATATACTTTTCAATTTCGCCTTTTGAATATTCCGATGTTGTTTCTCTGTATCTTCTCTCTAAATTATTTACAACACCTTCATAAACAGCATTAAATGTGCCACTACCATAGTTTCTTGTGTAATGGAAACAGTACTTTTCGCCATTTGTTCCGTATAAAACTGTATCCTTAACTTCCTGTGGCAAATCTTTCCAAGGAGTTTCGTAATCCGCACCAAAATGGTCTAAAATGCCTTTAAAGTACATATGTGCCATACTGTCTGCAATTCCAGGCGCAGCCCAACCCATACAGTTAATAGCACCACCTAAAAGAGTTCTGTTTTCGTCAACTATTAGCAGGTCAGCATCAATTTTTGATATACTTCCAAGGCCGTCACAGGTAGGACAAGCACCATAAGGGTTGTTAAAAGAAAAGCTTCTTGGTTCAAGCTCAGGAAGGCTTATTCCGCAGTCATCACAAGCAAAATTCTGGCTGAAATTCAAAATTTCACCATCAATAATTTCAACCGAAACAAGACCGTCAGTAAGTTCTACGGCATTTTCAATAGATTCTGAAAGACGCTTACCGATATTATCGCGGATTATCAAACGGTCAATAATAATTTCTGTATTATGTTTTTTTGTTTTCTCCAAATTGATTTCTTCTGATAAATCATATTGGATTCCATCAGCTTTCACACGGACATAGCCTGATTTTTTTGCAGTTTCAAATACCTTTTTGTGTTCACCTTTCTTGCCACGAATAACAGGCGCTAAAACCTGTATTTTTGTGCCTTCAGGAAGCTCAAGAACGTGGTCAACAATCTGGTCAATAGTCTGCTTTTTAACTTCCTTACCGCATTTTGGACAATGTGGAATACCAATTCGGGCATATAAAAGTCTTAAATAATCATAAATTTCGGTAACAGTACCCACAGTTGAACGCGGGTTTTTTGAAGTGGTTTTCTGGTCAATACTGATTGCCGGAGAAAGACCGTCAATACTTTCCACATCGGGCTTTTCCATCTGTCCTAAAAATTGACGGGCATAGGAAGAAAGAGACTCAACATATCGTCTCTGGCCTTCTGCATAGATTGTATCAAAAGCAAGAGAGCTTTTTCCGGAGCCTGAAAGGCCGGTTAAGACAACTAATTGCTCTCTTGGTATTTTTAGTGAAACATTTTTAAGGTTGTGCACCTTTGCACCTTTTATATCTATATAGTTTTTCATTTTTCTACCATCTCTTTTAATTGGTTTATCCTGTCACGAAGCTCTGCAGCCTTTTCAAATTCAAGGTTTTCGGCAGCAAGAAGCATTTCGTCGTGTAAGTTTTCAATCATAACTCTCAAATCTACAGGGTTTTCCACAGCTGTAGGTTCTACAGATTTTACTGATTCGATTATTTCACGAATATCCTTCTTAATTGTATGCGGAACAATTCCGTGTTCCTTATTGAAGTTATCCTGAATAGTACGACGGCGATTTGTTTCGTCAATAGCTCTTTGCATAGAACCTGTTATTGTATTTGCGTACATAATAACCGTACCGTTTTCGTTTCGTGCGGCTCGTCCGATAGTCTGAATAAGTGAAGTCTCGCTTCGTAGAAAGCCTTCCTTATCAGCATCTAAAATCGCAACCAGCGATACTTCCGGAAGGTCAAGACCTTCTCGCAAAAGGTTAATTCCCACAAGAACATCGAATTTTCCCATTCGAAGGTCACGAATAATTTCGGTACGTTCTATGGTTTTAATCTCGGAATGCATATATTTAACCTTAATCCCCATTTCACGAAGATAATCGGTAAGGTCTTCCGCCATTTTCTTGGTTAAAGTGGTTACAAGCACCCTTTCCTGCCTCTCGGCACGGACATTTATTTCGGCGATAAGGTCATCAATCTGGTTATCTACAGGTCGAATATGAACCACAGGGTCTAAAAGTCCTGTAGGTCTTATAACCTGCTCTGCAGATACAGTTGAATGCTCTTTTTCGTAGTCTCCGGGTGTTGCAGAAGTAAAAATCACTTGGTTAACGCGGTTTTCAAATTCGTCAAACTTTAAAGGTCTGTTATCAAAAGCAGACGGCAATCTGAAGCCATAATCTACTAATGATTCTTTTCTTGCTCTGTCACCATTATACATTGCACGAACCTGTGAAACAGTTACGTGGGATTCGTCAATAAACATTAAAAAGTCATCAGGGAAATAGTCTAAAAGCGTGTATGGCGGTGAACCCGGTTTTCTGCCACTAATTAAACGGGAATAGTTTTCAATTCCCTGGCACAAGCCGATTTCCTGAAGCATTTCAACGTCATACATAGTACGCTGTTCAATTCTTTGTGCTTCAATAAGCTGATTATTATCCTTAAAATATTTTATGCGCTCACCAAGCTCGTCCAAAATACCTGCGATTGCAAGTTTCATCTTATCGCCGGTTGTAACGTAGTGAGATGCCGGCGAAATTACAACGTGGTTTCTGATGCCTATTATCTCCCCTGTTACCACATTTATTTCGGAAATTCTGTCTATTTCATCACCAAAAAATTCAACTCTTATGGCTTTTTCCTTATAGTTAGACGGAAAAATTTCCAAAACATCGCCGTGAGCACGGAATTTGTTTCTGATAAAGTTAATATCATTTCTTTCGTACTGCATATCAACAATCTTTCGCAAGATTTCATCACGGTCTTTGGTCATTCCAACTCTTAGTGATAACATAAGATTTTCGTAGTCTTCAGGGTCGCCAAGACCATATATACATGACACACTTGAAATGATAACAACGTCTTTTCGTTCAAAAAGTGCAAAGGTTGCACTATGACGAAGCTCGTCAATTTCATCGTTTACAGATGAGTCTTTTTCGATATAAGTATCAGATGAAGCAATATACGCTTCCGGCTGATAATAGTCATAATATGATACAAAAAATTCAACGGCATTGTTAGGAAAAAACTCCTTAAATTCGCTGTAAAGCTGTGCTGCAAGAGTTTTATTGTGCGCCAAAATAAGGGTTGGTTTATTTACGTTAGCAATAATATTTGCCATTGTAAATGTTTTACCCGACCCTGTAACACCGACTAAAGTTTGAAATTTCTCACCGTTTAAAACGCCATCAGTAAGAGTTTTTACGGCATCCGGCTGGTCGCCTGACATTTTAAAGTCAGACACAAGCTCAAATTTGTCCATGTTGTTACCTTTCTTTTAGCACAAAAACGTATGCCAAAAAGGCGATACGTTTTTAAAGTCAATTATTTCCGTTTATGTCACCAAGCTCGTACATAACCATAGATAGTACTGCTTCGCCTGCTGTTTCGGTTCGCAGTATTCTCTTTCCTAATGAAACCGCAGGTATATCTCCCAGTTTTTCGATTTCTGATTTGTCAAATCCGCCCTCTGGCCCTATCATAAATGCCACAGTTTTAGGATTTTCAAAAGAAGTCAAAAGCGGTTTTAAAAACTTTTCTTCCGCACATTCGTAAGGAACAAATGCCACATCGCAGGATTTTAGTATTTCTACTGCCTTTTGAATGTTTATTGGATTATGTATCTTCGGTATAATGCCTCTTCCCGATTGTTTTGCCGCTTCTTCCGAGATTTTTTGCCATCTTTGAATCTTTTTATCGCCCTCTATCTTTGAGACACATCTTGAAAGCTCGCAAGGGTATATTTCACAAATACCAAGCTCGGTTGTCTT
>JAFUJN010000182.1 GCA_017468095.1 Clostridia bacterium | reverse complement strand
GAACTCAACCGCCAATCTGGCAGTTGAGTCCTGATTTCTTTGCAACTTCTAAAAGTTTTTGCATCTTATCTTGTGGAATAAGGTCAAGTTCGTCAATTTCGTACTTTCTTCCAAGGCCCTCGTATTTGTCCTTTCCAAGCCTATGATACGGAAGAAGGTGAAGTTTTGTAACTCCCGGCAATGTTTTTGCAAACTGGGCTATTGCTGAGATTTCCTTTTCTGTATCGTTAAAGGTTGGAATAACCGGAACACGAATTGTCAAATCCTTATGGTTTTCCGCAATTTTTCTTGCATTTTCAAGTATAAGTTCGTTTGACTGTCCGCAGAATTTCTGATGCTTTTCGTTATCGATATTCTTGATATCCATCAGCACATGGTCGGTAACCTTCAGGTACTCCCTGATTATCTCCCATTTTGTAAAACCTGTTGTTTCGATAGCTGTTGATATTCCAACGCTTTTTGCCGCAGCTAGTAGTGCCACCGCAAATTCCGGCTGACCAAGGCATTCACCGCCCGATAATGTAAGTCCACCGCCAGAACGCATATAATAAGGCATATCTTTTTTTACTTCAGCCAAGATTTCTCGTACAGTTACGTCTTCACCTACAATTTTCTTTTTGCCGGCAAAGTTCATTTCCTGTATTTCGAACTTCTGTCCCTCTGGATTACAGCACCATTTGCATCTTAGTGGGCAACCCTTTAAAAATACAATAGTGCGGATTCCCGGGCCATCGTGAATGGAATACTTTTGAATATCAAAAATTCTTCCTTTTATATCTAAATAATTTTCCATATCCTATTACCTGTCAAATCCCTGTTCAGTTCTGTTAATAATATCGTCCTGAAGTGAGCGTGACAATGTTGTAAATAATGCAGAATATCCTGCAACACGAACAACAAGGTTCTTATAATTTTCAGGATGTGCCTGTGCATCAAGTAGTATCTCACGGCTTACTACGTTAAACTGCATGTGCATTCCCTTTTGGTCAAAGAACGCTCTTATATAGGAAGCAAAACTCATCATTCCGTCCATTCCTGATAGTGCAGATGGGTGGAATTTCTGGTTATAAAGTGTACCGTTTGATGCGATTGCGTGGTCAAGTTTCGCAACAGAGTTTGCGGCAGCTGTTGGGCCCTTAACGTCTCTTCCCGAGCATGGACCTACACCGTCTGCAATAGGAGTTGATGCAAGTCTTGCATCAGGTGTTGCACCTGTCTGCTGACCCAAAGGCACGTTTGCAGAAACAGGATACAAGCCTGCCTGATATAAACCGCCACGAGGGTTTTTATACTTTTCAACTTCCTTTGTGTATGTGTAAGCAACTTCTCTTGCGAAAAGGTCTACTTCAGGAATATCGTTTCCGTATTTTGGAAGTGCTTCAATGTCTTCTTTCATCTTCTGGAACTTCTGCTTTTCCATTCCAACTGCTGTTCCCTGAAGATACTTTTTAAATAGGTTTTCCACAACAGGTGCAGTAACACTCTTTCCCTGTTTTGCCATTTCCATTACGGCTGACTTTGTAGCTCTTTCTGCTGCAACCGGTGAGAATGGTTCACCGAAGTTATTATCCATAGCAGCCTTGAAGTCGCACAATGTATATTTCTTATCTTCATATACAAGCTTCTTTATTGCCCAAAGTGCATCGGTCATATTGGCGATACCAAAACCTTGCGGTCCTGTGAAGTTATGTACCGCACCGCCTTCCTGATTTGTCTTTCCGCGTTTGATACAGTCTTCAACCATTGAAGCCTGATAAGGAAGCGGAACACGCTCTGAATGCGCAACGTCAATAGCGTTATCAGAGTTAACCATAAGTCCGATATTGTATGCCATCTGCTTTTTATAAGCATCAAAGAAATCGTCAAATGTCTTGAAATCACGAAGCTCACCGGTATGAATACTCGCTTCTTCGCCATCTTCATAACCGTTATTGAATACCATTTCAATCGGTCTTAACATATTGAAGAATGCGGCATCGTGCCAGCCGTCTGTTTTAGCCATAATCTGTGGCTCAACACAGCCGATGATATTATAATCACGGGCATCTTCTAAGCTGATGCCACGACTCATCATTGATGGAACTATAACTTCGTCATTGTAGTATGCAGGAAGACCTACACCTGTTCTTGTAAGTTCGATAGATTTTAAAAGGAACTCTGTTGGTGTTCCGTTCCAGATACGAACTGAGAATGACGGAGCCGGAAGCTGTGTATGCATAGATGCCTGAATACACATATATGAAAGGTCGTTTGTTGCATCAAGGCCTTCTCTTGTCTGTCCGCCTGCGATAAGGTTCTGGAACAAGCTGTAGCCCGCAAAACCTTCAGCAGATGCAGCGTCACGAACCTTGTTTAAGTCATTAAACTTAACCCAGATACAGTCCATAAGCTCCTGTGCAAATTCAGGAGTGATTTTTCCTGAGTCAAGGTCAGCTTTATAGTATGGGTACATATACTGGTCGAAACGTCCCGGTGAAATTGAGTGTCCGCTTGATTCTGTCTGAAGTAGCATCTGAATAAACCAGAAAGTCTGGCAAGCTTCATAGAAAGTTTCAGCGCCGTTTTCCGGAACCTTTGCACAAATTTCGCTAATCTTCAAAAGTTCTTTCTTTCTTCTTGCATCACGGCAGGAATCTGCCATTTCTTTTGCAAGATTAGAGTATCTTTTAGCATAGTTTATAACTGCCTCTGCGCAAATGATTACAGACTCTAAAAATTCGTGCTTTTTAGAGTATTCCGGCATATAAACCTTGCAAGCATCCATTTCCGCTTTTGCTTCTTTGATAATTCCGCGGTAGCCTTTAGCCAATACCTTTATGTAGTCAACTGTAATATGTCCAATTCCGTTATAGAAATAGTTACCTGTTGTAAACATATTGTGCTTTATGGCACGAAGTGCTTCAGGTGCCATATAAGCTGTTGCAAGGTCAGAATTTGTCTTGCCTTTCCAGTATGGGAATATGCTACGAAGCTTCGCCTTATTTTCTTCTGAGATATAAAAAGGGTCTGCGCTTCTTGTTGCAACAGTATCAAGCTCTGCTTCAAGCCATTCGTAAGAATATTCCGGGAAAGTCTGACAGCTTCTTGGCTTTTTTGTATTGCTTCCCACAACAAGCTCTTCGTCACGAATTGTGATTGGAAGATTCTCTAAGATGTGCTTAAAAGCAAGTGCTCTTCTTTTCACAATCGGAAGATTTTCTGTCGCTTTATAGCTTTCTGTTATAAGTACAGCACGGTCTGCCTCAATTTCCGGCATTTCGGCATACAAATCAGCAATAAGCTTTTTAACTCTTTCCGTTACCGGAATTCCACCGCTCATAAATTCTGCCATATCTCACATCTCCTCTTAAAAATCAAGATATCTTAAGTCAATTTGACTGTAAATTTCAATAAAATTCGACACTTCTTGCCGATTTTAATTTATATATAATTAATTATAGCACATATAATTGTATATTTCAATAGGATTTTATTATTTTTTTGTTTT
>JAFUJN010000181.1 GCA_017468095.1 Clostridia bacterium | reverse complement strand
GTTCACCATTGCATTTTCAGGCAATATTGAAAATAGCGATGAGTTGAAATGTGAACTTTCCGCTTTTGGCTATCATTTCTTAACTGACAAGGATGCAGAGCTTGCCCTTTCGGCCTACATACACTTTGGCGAAAAATGCCCGCAAAAGCTGACCGGCGAATTTGCTTTTATAATATATGACGCTATGCGACGTCAGGTTTTTGCACTCACTGATTATTCCGGCTCTACCCCTGTTTTCTATGCCAAAACCGACGATGAATATGTTCTTTCAACATCCTTTAAAGGAATTTTTGCACATCCTGACATATCGAAGAAAATTTCTGCACAAAATCTTTGCGAGCTACTTTCCTGCCAGAATCGCATCACAGAATGTATTCTGGAAGATGTATATATGCTTCCCGCCGGTAGCTTTTTAAAAATCTCAAAGGATGGAATTAAAAAGGGTGCTTATTCGCCTATAGCTTCACCCCGAAATGATTTTCAAGGCGCCGAAAAGTCGGGTGTTATTCTGTCCGGCACACCACTTGACCTTGAGCTTATAGAAAATCTTGCTACCTTTTGCGAAAAAGAGCACACCAGAACAAGCATATATGCAGAAAAGTTTTCCGACAATTTCGGGCGGTTTCCCACACGAAATCAACACCTTTTAACAGACGACGGAACTATATTGTGGGCGTTGGAATCCGTGGTTTCAGCCTGCGGTCTTCCCTTTATGTCAAGCTACGATTTTCTTCTTCCAATGGCAATAAAGCGGGCAAAAGGCAACGACGAAACTTTGTTTTTCCCATTCCCTGACCGTTTTTCACCGAAGAAGAACTATATCCCTACCCTTATTAAAAATGGTGCGTTCTATTCTGCCATAGAAGAAAATATGAAAGCCCACAGCCCAAGCGGTGATATTTTTATTCCTTACCCGTCAATGATTGCAGATTCCTTTGGCACGTCCATTAAAACACCTATTATATATAATGTAGAAACTCCGCCAACTGCCCTATCAGGACGGATTAAAACTGCACTTCGGCACATACTTTTAGACATAATTTCAAAGGAACATTCGCCGATTATAGCGTTCTTTAAACGCTCTGCACTCTTAAGGCTTTGCGAAGGCGGATTTTCATTTTGCGAAAACGAAAATGAATCGGAGCTTATTGCATATCTTATCAAGTTGAATATGTGGTTTGAAATGACAAAGCCAAGAATTGTTTAGTTTGCAAAAAATCCGCTATCCACAAAGTCGGTCACGTAAAAATCGGGCGCTCCGCCAAAATGTTTTTGGTATTCTGCCGACACCCCTTGTATAAACCTGTCCACCTTATTGTTTTCCACCACCGAAAAGACGCTTCCATTGGATATGGCTCCGCTACCCAAAGCGTCTTTTGTGGTTTTGGCGGCAAGAAATATCCCTTCCTGTAATTCACACTTGTTGTTACTTAAAAAAGTCTCGGTATTCTTATCAAGCAGGTAGCCGAATTTCTCCATATCCCCTTTTTTTAGTGCCGAAATCGGCTCTTCAAGGGAAGACGTTGCAGGTCTTTTTTGAGTTAAGGATTCTCCGCCCGCATAGGTTATTACCACCTTGCATTTTTCGCCAAAGAATGGGAGATACTTGACTTTCTGCCCATCAAACAGCGTTACGCATCTGCGTCGCCCCGAAAGGGTTTCCATATTTTCCGTAAAATTCTCAAACCGTAAAAGCAGGTTTTCTTTTTTGGGCACATTCTCGCAAAAAGCAGAAAGTCCACCAAGAGTCAGCGGCTTCATAAGGTCGGTTATGCGGGTATTCTTGAAGATAAATATATCCGCTCCGCCAAGAACTATCCCGCAGTTTTGTACCTTTTCCAAAAGCCTCGCAAATCTCTCACCCCGATGCCTTTTAATTTCGGTTACGTTAAAGGATGCCACAGAGTCCGTCCCCGAAAACTGTATGGTGATCCTGCCGTCATCCCTTTTGGCTACTGCCATCGCTTCCCCAATGGACAGGCATCCCGAAAGGGTGTTTGCATTTTCCGAAAAAAGCTCTATTCCCATCCCTGCAAAATAAATTTTTTCACACTTTTTGTCGTATCTTTTCTCAAAATCCGTTTTAACTTTCTCAAAATCCATATTCATTAAATTCCTTGTTTTTTCTTTGTTTCTCCGTTATAATTATTCGCTTATTTGCATAGAATTATTTAGTATTAAAATAAAAAGATTGACAACGGGCCAATCTTTGATTATAATGTATAGGATACGTAACTGACGGAACACACATTTATATATAAGAAAGGGAGTTTTTAAAAATGGCAGAAACCAAAGAAATTGTTTTAACAAGTATTGGTATGGATGCATTAAAGTCAGGACTTGATTACTTAAAAACCGAGAAAAGAAGCGAAATTACAGAAAAGATTAAGGTGGCACGCGGATTCGGCGACTTGTCAGAAAATGCCGAATATGACGAAGCAAAAAATGAGCAGGCAGAAGTTGAGTCAAAAATCAACCAGCTTATGAACATGATGAAGTACACAAGAGTTGTTGGCGATGACGAAATTATCGAAAACACTGTTTGCCTTGGCAACACAATCGAAATTCAGGAAGTTGGCGAAGACGAAATCGAGACTTACGCAGTTGTAAGTCCTGATGAAATTGAAATCTATGCAGTTTTGAACAAGGATATGGATGACATTCTTCTTTCAGTAAGCTCTCCTGTTGGAAAGGCTCTTTTGGGACATAAGGCAGGCGAAACTGTTTCCTGCGAAACACCTGCTTGCACTATTGATTTTGTAATCAAAAACATTTACAAATACGAGAAATAAAAAAGCTTTTGATAAAATCCCCGCCTGCGGGCGTGAGAATAAGGAAGCGATTTTGAAATGTACGTCATTGCGTTTTACGCAATTTCCTACATTATAAAAAACGCCTACAGGCGTTTTTTCTTGGCAGAAAAAAAGCACCGCGGCACGATGCTTTTTAGCTTGATATGTATAGGATAAAAGGGTAGAAAGTAACTTCCTTCTACCCTTCTATTATAACACATCTTTACATAGATTACAAGCCTTTTCTTATAAAATATTGTGGTTTTTTTAAATTTTTTTTAAATTTTACACAATATGTGCACTTTTTCCGTTCAAAACCACTTTTTTTGAATAATATGACCCATACGCTTCATATAATATTGTATGAGGTGAAGTTTATGCTAAAAAAATATAAACCGTACATTGTGCAAATTCTGATTGCGCTTTTAGTGGGTGGCCTTGCCGGTCTTATTACAAGGGGAAGCTTTAATGTATATGGCGAAGTTATAAAACCACCACTTGCTCCGCCGCCGGTTGTTTTCCCTATCGTGTGGTCCATCCTATATATTCTTATGGGGATAAGCGCAGGACTTGTATACAAAACCGAAGGTCAGATTCCGTTCATCTATTGGCTACAGCTTTTTGTCAATTTCCTTTGGCCGATAATCTTCTTTAATATGCAGGCTTACCTTTTTGCATTTATCTGGATTGTACTGCTTTTAGTCCTTGTTGTGCTTATGATTATTGAATTTTACAGGATTAACAAACTGGCCGCATATCTTCAAATCCCCTATCTTATCTGGACGGCTTTTGCAACCTATCTTACATTTTTTATCTGGCTTTATAGTGCTTACTGATATTTCCTTATCCGCCATATATATGGCGGATTTTTTTACGCATTTTTTATGTGTTTCCTGCGCTTTCCCCCACACCCATAAATTGATATAGGTGTTCATAAAAACTTAACAAAATACCTGTTGAAATTCATTTTTTTACGTGCTAAACTTTAGCGGTATGAAAAAATGAAAGGTTTTGATAAAAGTGAAAAAAATTATTATACCGATACTTTCGGCAAGCCTTTTGCTTGGTTCGGTAGCCTCGGTATCTGCCTATAACTTTTCCGATTGGGCAGTTAAGGAATACTATAGTGCAAATACGGCAGGGCTCATCTCACAGAATGTGATTTCAGGGAAGCCGTCAGGAAACATTTCACGAGCGGAATTTTGCGAGCTGGTTATGAATCTGTATATGGTTATGACAGGAGAAACGCCTGAAATTACCGATACACCATTTCGCGATACTGACTCAGATAGCGTAAAAATGGCTTACTCACTTGGGGTGATTGACGGGAAAACCGAAACGGAATTTTTTCCTGATGACCCTGTTTTGCGTCAGGAAATGGCGAAAATAATTATGCGTACATTGAATGCAGCAAACAAAAATACTGACATAACAGCATCTGACATAGACAAGCTGTGGCGGTTTTCTGACTTTGGCGATACAGATTTCTGGGCAACCCACGATATGGTAAGAAGCGTTAAGTATGAAGTTATAAACGGTCTTTCCGAAAAAACTCTGCTTCCGAAAGGCTATGCCACTCGCGAGCAGGCAATCGCCATAGTGAACCGTGCTTATAATACATTTGCAAGTACCAAAACAAAGTACACTTACCCTAAATTCACCGACATTTATGACGGCTCGGCTTTAACGGACAAGTTCTCATTTGGCTGGAGTGCTGTCACCGATGCAGACGGATATGTGGTTTTGGTAAAGGATACAACAGGTAAGGTTATAAATAGTTTTGATACGAAAAACACTACAGCGGATGTCAGCAGTATGCTCCAAAAGGACAAGGGCTACACCGTCATTGTTGGCGCAAAATTTGGTGACTACATTACCGTTTATTCCGACCCTGCTTATGTTTTTTATGGAGATGATACTCCAAACATCCTTGTGTCGCAAACCGAAAGATATAACAGAGTTTTCCCGAACGGAAAGCCCTTTACAACACAGGCTCAGGCAGATAGCAATATGAGAACCATCTATGTTCCTGTATGGCAGATGGATGATAGCGGGAACAAATACTCAAACAAGCTTCCCCTTGTGGTTAACGTGAATTTGGCGGATGAAGTAATGCGAATTTTTACCAATATATATAATGATCCTGAAAAGTTTCCTATTAAAAATGTAGGCGCATACAGCTGGCGAAACACCGCTTTCGGTAGTGTTTCACATCATAGCTACGGCACCTGCGTAGATATTAACTTTGACGAAAACTACTACTGCTACCCATCAGGTCAAGCGATTACAGGAAGTTTTTGGAAGCCATACGAAAACCCATTCTCCATAACTCCTGACGGCTCTGTGGTTAAAAACTTTAAAAAGTACGGCTGGACTTGGGGCGGTAATTGGACAAACCTTAAGGACTATATGCATTTTAGTTATTTGGGTAAGTAAAAAAAGAGGCGAATAGCCTCTTTTTTGTGTGCTGATTTGTTTGGAAATTCCTTGACAAATACTGGATTTTTTTCTATAATTAAGGTAATATTATTGACTTCAGGAGGATGGCTATGAAGAAACTTTTATCACTACTTCTCACTCTTATTATTGCTATGAGTTTTATTCCATCTGCTTATGCAGAAGATGCGGGATTTGTTTTTGAAATTGCAGATCTTGTTACAGGTTCCGATGATGATGGATACTATTCTACTGCAAACATTCAAAATCTGACTTCTGTTACACAAACAGGAGTTCTTGTGGTTGGCTCTTACTCGGCCGATGGCAAGTTTTTAGACTATGCTTATACAAACATTTCGCTTGCATCGGAAGGTTTTGATTCTTTTTCTGTAAAGTTTGAAACTGAGCCAACACAATACCAAAAAGCATTCATCTGGGACGGATTTGGAACATTTGAACCACTTTCTGAGACTTGCGAACTTTCTATCAACGCAACCGCTCCTAACTATGCAATTGCCTTGAAGCTTGGTGCAGAAGATAACCAGATAAAGCTTCTGCTTGCTGACGGAACAACAAAAACATTCGAAGTGGACACAGCTAAAGCCAGCAACTACATGGCTGACTTTGTTGATGACAAAATCAACAATGTGTTAGATGTTGCCGGCAGAGTTGTAGAATACAGAGTATCTGGCAAAACTGGTGAAATTGTTGATATTCAAAAGGTTTCCCCAACAACAGCACTTGCGGGCAAAGAATACAAAGCAAGAACAGGTATGCTTGGTTCAGGCAACAAAATTCTCGATACAACACCTATTATGGTTTTAAAAGATTATTCTGCTTTGCCAAACGACGCCAGCAATTTTGCTGTATTCTCAAAGAGCGACCTTGTTGATGGAACAGTTTACGACGGCTATGTTTATAGAGTTGACACAACGGTTAGCTTTGTAGTAATCACAGCAATCGGAAGAAGCTTTGGCGAAAGCTCAAGATTTGCAGTTGCTATTGACGAGCCTGTTGAGATGCTTACTGAAGACGGTGACAGAGTTTACCGCATAAATGCTCTTTACGAAGGTGAAGTTCAGGAGCTTCTATTCGCTTTTAACCCTGGCTATATTATGGGCGAATCATTCTTCTTTGAAACCGATTGGGATGGATATGTAAATGAAATTTACTACCCTGTAGAAGGCGACTCGGCTTGGGAGTCTATGATATCCCTTGACGATTGGTCATATGTTCTTTGGGATACTCATAAACCAATTCAGTTCGTTAAAGGTGTTATAACAGAAGTTACATCAGACTATGTCGCATTTGCTACAATTGATCAGGTTAAATCCGGCTCACTTGATACAACCCTTGACCTTGACGATACAAAGGGAGATGGCATTGTCATATATGAATTCGCAGGCGACTGTGTTGCTTACACCTACGATGCGGGTATGATGACAAAATTTGAAACCGAGAAATATGAAGTAACTCTACCTGCTTCTATCAAGGCATCTAACTTTGCTCCATTTGATTATAATGCCGGTATCTTAAACGACGGTATCTATGCTGATGCATACGACGGTGATAGGATGATTGATAGAGCAACAATTGCTACAGCCATGATAGTTGATGGCGAAGTTGTTGAAATCTTTGCTATTGAGCAAGGCTCTTCTGCATCTATACCAACAGTTCCTGTATATAGCCAGGAAACCTTAGAGCTTGATGCATCAACTTACTATCTACAGTGTAACCTTGTTGATAGCCATCAATATTCTGCTGACCACACGAACATCAGATTTGGCACAACATATTACAAGTTTACTGATTCCATAGACATTTATGTAAATGGTGTACAATATATCACAGTCGATGCAAGCGACTCTATCGTTCCTGCTATGCTTGACTGGATAATTGGCAACGCTCGTGGTACAGTTACTCTTGTTAATACAAGTGATACCGAGGATGCGTATAACACAATTTGTGTAGATTTCTATCAGGTAGCTGAAGTTATTTCTGTTGATAGCAGTAGTGACGGAACAGTTCTTACCCTTTCAGGCACATATTGTCTTCTTGACGATACAACAGAAATCGAAGAAATTGTAATTTCAAATCAGGCTATTTCTCTTGGCTACTCAGATGTTACTGTAACAAGAAATGGCGAAGCTGCTACGCTTGATACTCTCGAGAACGGCGATATTATTGCTTACGCTACAGATTTTTATGACCAATACAGCGGTACTACCGAAAACCCAAAGGCACTTGATATCATCGCAACAAACAAGGTGGCTTCGGGAGTTGTTACTATTGTCGATAAGAACATTTATTCTAACTACAATGATAACGTATACACAATCGGCGGAGCTGAATATACATTTGTTCCAAGTATTTACAGAGCATCAGATCCTTCCATTTGGCTTAAGGATTCTCTTGACCTCACACTTGACCCATTCGGCAGAATTTATGCTTGGGAAACAAGCGCTGACGCAGCAAACTACGCTATTGCTTTAAAACTTGGCGCAGAAGATGAACAAACCAAGCTTCTTCTTTCTGATGGTACAGTAAAAACTTTTGAAGTTGATACAGCTAAGGCTTATAACTACTATAATGACTTTGTTGACAACAAGATTAACAACGTAAAGGACGTTGCTGATCGTGTTGTAGAATACGAAGTATCAGGTAAGACTGGTAAGATCGTTGCTATCAACAAGGTTGGCGCAGGCTCGATTCTTGTTGACAGAGAATACAAGTCAAGAACAAGCCTGCTTGGTTCTGGCAACAAAATCCTTGACACAACACCTATGATTCGCATAGATGAAGATGCTCAAGGTACTATACTTACAAACAACGCGGATAACTATACTGTTTACACAAAGGCTGACCTTGTAGATGGAACAACATACTCAGGTTATGTTTACAAAATCAACACAACTGTTGCATTTGTTGTAATAACATCCGCTGGTGCATCATTTAATGAGGCATCAACCTTTGCAGTTGCAATAGGTATCCCTGAAGTTGTCCCGACAGAAGACGGTGACAGAGTTTTCGGTGTAAAGGCTCTTTACGATGGTGAAGAACAGGAGCTTCTATTTGCTTATGACCCTGGCGATATCCAAGGTAAAATATTCTTCTTTGAAACAGATTCTGATGGCTTTGTAGATTCAATCTACTACCCAGAAGAAGGTAACCCTGATTGGGAGTCTATGATATCCCTTGATGACTGGTCATACGTTCTTTGGGATGAGCATAAATCAATCCAGTTCGTGGAAGGCGTTGTGACAGAAGTTGCATCAAGCTATATCTCATTTGCTACAATGGAGCAGGTTGAATCAGGTTCACTTGATACAACCCTTGACCTTGATGATACAAGAGCTAACGGTATTA
This sequence comes from Clostridia bacterium, assembly GCA_017468095.1. Classification (GTDB taxonomy): domain Bacteria; phylum Bacillota; class Clostridia; order UBA1381; family UBA1381; genus UBA1738. The sequence continues at coordinate 32,521 of JAFUJN010000181.1, read as the reverse complement.
TAACATATGGTATTGCTGATGATTGTGTTGCATACACCTATGACAGCAGTATGAAGACAAGGTTTGAATCAGAGAAGTATGACGCCACATTACCATCTTCAATCAAAGCTTCTGATTTCACATCATTTGATGCTGGCAACGGCGTTCTTGATGACGGCATTTACCAAGGCGACCTTATGAGCAAGGCTACAACCGCTACCGTTATGATTGTTGACGGCGATGTTGTTGCAATCTTTGCAATCGAAAGATAATCATATTAAAGAGTTGAACTTTGGTTCAACTCTTTTTTGTTGTGGTTTATGAAATAGTTGTAGGGTTCGGCGATTTCGACAAACCGCATTCGGTACATCCTAAAGGCTGTACCCTACAAATTCATACAAATCACCATATCGTAGGGAACGGATTTATCCGTTCCGCTTGCGGAATGCATAAATGCATTCCCTACATTTAACTCTACGTTCCGTCACTTTTTATAAGTGGCGGATTTTTGGTTTAATATTTTTTGTCACAATTCCTATTGTATAAATCTTCAAAATATGATAAAATTAAACAGTATAATATATAATGTAGGAATTTTGGGGGAATTTACAGTGACAAAACGTGAAAACATAAGAAACATCGCAATAATTGCCCACGTTGACCACGGCAAAACAACATTGGTTGATGCAATGCTTCGCCAAAGCGGAATTTTCCGTGAAAACGAGCAGGTTGCAGAGCGTGTAATGGACTCTAATGACTTGGAGCGTGAGCGTGGAATTACAATACTCGCAAAAAATACATCACTTATGTATAAAGATATAAAAATCAACATAATCGACACACCAGGGCATGCAGACTTTGGTGGCGAAGTTGAGCGCGGACTTGAAATGGCGGATGGCGTTCTTCTATTGGTTGACGCCTTTGAGGGATGTATGCCACAGACCCGTTTCGTGTTGTCAAAAGCTCTTGCCCTTGACCTAAAGCCGATTATCGTGGTAAACAAGGTTGACCGACCAAATGCAAGGCCATACGAAGTTGTGGACGAAGTTCTTGACCTATTCATTGACCTTGGTGCAACAGAAGAGCAGATTGACACTCCTGTTATCTTCGCATCAGGCCGTGACGGTTGGGCAACTGCGGAATATAATCCTGAACAGCCAAACACCGACCTTCGTGACTTGTTTGAGCTAATCGCCACAGCAATTCCTTGCCCTGACTGCGACGATGATGGCCCATTCCAGATGCTTGTTTCAAACATTGACTATGACGAATATACGGGCAGAATTGCCGTTGGTAAGATTCAGCGTGGCTCAGTTAAAACAGGTATGCCACTTGTACTTTTAAAATCTGACGGTAAGAAATTGTCAGGACGTGCTGTTAAACTTTATACCTTTGACGGTCTTAAAAAGGAAACTGTTGAAGTTGCATCCGCCGGTGACATGGTTGCAATTTCAGGTATTACCGACATCAATATCGGTGATACTCTTTGTGACATTTCAGCTCCTGAGCCTCTTCCATTTACAAAGATTGACGAGCCTGTTTTGTCAATGACATTCAGCGTAAATGACTCACCTTTTGCAGGCCGTGACGGTAAATTCGTAACATCCCGTCATCTTCGCGACAGACTTTTCCGTGAGCTTGACTCAAACATCAGTCTTCGCGTATCAGAAACCGATACAACCGAAGCCTTTGTTGTATCAGGCCGTGGCGAACTTCACCTTTCAGTTTTAATTGAAAATATGCGCCGTGAAGGTTATGAGTTTCAGGTTTCAAACCCTGTTGTTATTTACAAGGAAATTGACGGCGTGAAGTGTGAACCTATTGAACGCCTAACAGTTGACATTCCTGAAGAATTTACAGGCACAATTATGGATGGTATTATTGCCCGCCGTGGCGAAATGGTGAATATGGCGCCTGCAGCACAAGGATACACTCGCCTTGAGTTCTTGATTCCGTCCCGTGGCCTTATCGGATACCGAAGCGAAATGCTGACAGCCACTCGCGGAACAGGAATTATCAACAGCATTTTAGAGGGCTACGAGCCATACAAGGGCGACATTACCGCAAGAACCCGCGGTACGCTAATCGCCTGGGAAAATGGCACAAGTATCACCTACGGGCTATTCAACGCTCAAGAACGTGGAACACTTTTCATAGGTGCAGGTGTTGAAGTTTATGAAGGCATGATTGTTGGCGAATGTTCACGCCTTGAAGATATAACAGTTAATGTCTGCAAGAGAAAACACGCCACAAATACTCGTGCATCAGGTTCTGACGATGCCCTAAAGCTTGTTCCGCCAAAGGATTTATCCTTGGAACAGTGCCTTGACTTCATCGCAGATGATGAGCTTTTGGAAGTTACTCCAAATCACCTTCGAATGAGAAAACGTATATTAAAAACTGACCTTCGTGCCAAAGCAAAGGCAAGAGCGTAAAAATATTAAACGTAGGGAATGCATTTATGCATTCCGCAAGCGGAACGGATAAATCCGTTCCCTACAACACATATTAAATGGAGAGAATATATGATAACAAGTAAACAACGTGCATTCTTGCGAAAGGAAGCACATGGAATTCAGCCGATTTTCCAAATTGGCAAAGACGGCATAACAGACGAACTTTTAACAGGACTTGCACAAGCCTTAGAAGCACGTGAGCTTATTAAAGTGCATATTTTGGAAACTGCACTTTTAGACACAAAGCCAACCTGTAACGAAGTTGCAGAAATGTTAAAAGCCGAGCCTGTTCAGGCAATCGGCTCAAAGTTTGTGCTTTACAAGCAGGCTAAAAATATCAAAAACAGAAAGATTGAGCTACCAAAAAAATGAGTAAAATCGGTATAATGGGCGGTACTTTCGACCCTATTCATTTTGGACATCTTAATATTGCAACCGCTGCAAAATCAGAATATCACCTTGACAAGGTGATATTTTTGACCAGTGGAAATCCGCCACACAAAAGGGATAAGCAGATTCTCGATGCAAAAATCCGTCATATTATGGTGAAGCGTGCCATAGCAGGAATGGATGGCTTCGAAGCATCGGATTATGAAGTGAATAGACCTGCGTATTCCTATTCGGTTAATACCTTAAAACATTTTAAGGAAGTGATGCCCGATGATGAGCTTTTCTTCATTATCGGTGGGGACTCACTTCGTGACTTCCATAAGTGGTATATGCCCGAAGAGATTTTAAAGCTCTGCACCCTTTTGGTTTACAATAGATGTGGCGGTAGACACACTTCCGATTTTTCAAAACCTATTTCGGGTAGTACCATTGATATTTCATCAACCGAAATAAGAAAAAAACTGGAAAACGGTGAAGATGTTTCGGCGTTTGTTCCACATAGCGTTTTGGAGTTTATAAAAAGAAACAATATATATAGGAAGAAACTCAGGATGGAAGAGCAATTAAAGACTCTTTTAACCCCTGAAAGATACGCCCATAGCCTTGGGGTTATGGAAACTGCAGTTGAGCTTGCCAAAATCCATGGCGCAGACACAGAAAAAGCAAAGTTAGCAGGTCTTTTGCACGATAACGCCAAAAACCTTGACAATATTTATGAGAGAGCACATGATTTGGAGGTAGACCTTGACGAGTTTGAAATGAAATCTCCGCCACTTGTCCATGCAAAGCTTGGTGCAGAAACCGCTAAAATCGAGTTTGGTATTACAGATCCGGAAATTTTAGAAGCAATTAAGTGGCATACCATCGGCAAGCCTGATATGACACTGCTTGAAAAAATTATTTTTGTTGCCGACCTTACCGAGCCGGGAAGAAATTTCCCTGATGCAGAGCCTTTGAGAAAGCTTTCCCGCGAAAATCTTGACATGGCGGTAGCAGAATGCATAAGGTCCACAATCGAAGTTAATAAAAAACGTGGAAATCCCATTCACCCCAATGCATTTGCCATATTAGATGAAATGAACAAAAAAGAATAGAAAATATCAGCCATTTTTATTTCAAAAATATTTACAAAAAAAGCAAATAAATGCTTGACATTACTATTTTTCTATGATAAAATGGGTGTGTTAATAATGTTTTACTATGTATAGGACTAAAATATGAAAGGAAGTTTTATAAAAATGAAAAAGTTAATGGCTTTATTATTAGCTGTTTCCGCTTTGGCAATGTCAACAAGTGCATTCGCGTATGACGCTTTTGACCTTAATCCAATTGGTACTGCTGTTAGTTCAGATCACAAGGGCGTGAGCAGAAACTATACTACAAGCTCAAGTAGTGGTACAGTTACTACTAATGGTGTATCAACATCAGGACTTAACTATGGTACTCCTGTTTTCCGTGCCACAAGTTATGGTATAGCTTATTTGCCTACATACAGAGCCGGCGATAGCATTACATTCGCTCTTGTCGCTAAAACCAACGGTACTGTTACAAAGGTTAATGAAGGTGACGTTCTTACATACATTTGTTCAAAGCAGGATGATACAACTTACGAAAATACAAATGTACAGTTTATCGATCAGGTAACACTTACTCCATCATCAAGCACATCTTACATTTACAACACATATAAGTTGCGTGATACTCTTGAAGATGGAAGATATAAGTTGGAAATGAGACTTCACGATAAAGTTAATGATGTTGTGATTTCAAACACATATTCATTCCTAATCGGTACACCAAGCGTTGAGCTTATGTACGTTAACGATGTTACTGACAAGACACCAACTGTAGAAGATAAGTACTTCCTAAGAAACGGCGATGCTTACTGTTTCGGTAAGGCTACTATCACAGGTGGAGCTAACTTCTCACAGGTTGATACAGACTTCGGTTTTGTATTTGACGGCGTTTACAACGATGATTACATCAAGAAGACAGAAAGAAGCGGTAACAACCTAACAGCTGATGCTGATGGTGCTCTTCAGGCAAGTATTACAAATGGCAACAACCAGGAAATTGGTGGTCAGGCTCAGTACTTCTTCAGAATGGTAATTGAAGATGTTTATGACTATACTTACGGTGTAGACTTAACAGATGAAGAAAAAGCTGCAGCTTATGCAAAATTGCCAGACGTTGATGTATACTTGAATGACTAATTGAAGGAGGTAGATTGGAAATGAAAAAGAATTACGTAAAACCAAGCCTCCTTTCAGAAACATTTGTTACTGAAAACATTATGACTGGTACAGACTTGAGTGCTGTAAGTCTTTGGACACTTACAGGAACACAGTTTGAAGGTATCCAGTTCAATCGTAATGAAGGCGGAAATACTTTATATAAAGTTAATTTCAGTGATTTTAATAAATAATTTAAAAAGAGATGTATGAATTACATCTCTTTTTTTTCGCCACACAAAAAGGTCATAGAATTTTCTATGACCTTTTAATTATTTTTGCTATATCTCCAAATGGTTCAAGGCTTCGTTTTAAAATGCCATTTATTTGAGCTATAGAAACTCCGTAGTTTGTAATAGGAACCTGCTCGTCTTCGCTATAGCCTAGCCTTGACTGCATTTCCCTTGCGTTTAGCATACATCCACCGCAATGCAGGATAAGGGAATACTTTGATAAGTCTTCAGGGAACTCTGTGCCCATAGTGAATTCATAGTTTAGCTTCTTCCCTGTATATTCTTCTATCCATTTAGGAAGCTTCCCTGTTCCTATATCACCGCATTGTCTGTGATGGGTGCAACCCTCTGATATTAAGACAGCATCCCCGTCCTTTAAATTATCAAGTTCTGCGGCTCCCCGTACCAATGTTTCCAAGTTTCCCTTATATCTTGCAAAAAGAATTGAGAAAGATGTGAGCATCACATCCGCTGGCACGATTTTTGAAACCTTGCCGAAAACCTGTGAATCCGTAATTACAAGGTTTGGCTTTTTTGAAATCATAGAAAGCGTTTCAGATAGCTCTGTATCCTTGCAACACACAGCAGTTGCGCCTATATCCAAAAGTTCACGAAGAGTCTGTTGCTGTGGCAGGATTATTCTACCCTTTGGCGCTGCTGCGTCAATCGGTATCACCATTACCACCAAATCACCTTTTGAAACAATGTCTGCAAGTAGCTTTTTCTCTTCCCCGCCATCTTTCAAAAGGGTTGCCATCTTCTCTTTGAGCTGGGTTATATTCTCCCCTGTTTTTGCACTTACATATATCTCATTTTCTTTCAGTTCTTTTCGTGTTTCTGTTAAATCAGACTTGTTATATGCCACAATATATGGTATATTTTTCTTTTCAAAAACGCTGACAAGCTCCCTGTCAAAATCGCTTATTCCGGCTCTCGCATCAACGCAAAGAATCGCAATATCCGTCATTCCCAAAATCTGACGTGCCTTTTTTATTCGCAAATTCCCAAGCTCGCCTTCATCATCAAGTCCCGGCGTATCAATAATAACCACAGGCCCTAGTGGCAAAAGTTCCATAGCCTTTTTTACAGGGTCGGTAGTTGTTCCCAAAACGTCGGACACAACCGACAAGTTCTGACCTGTAACAGCGTTTACAAGGCTTGATTTGCCTGCATTTCGCATACCAAAAAAGCCAATGTGTATTCTTTCACCTGATTGTGTTTCCATAGAAATCACCTCTTTTTAAAATGGCAAGAAACCGAAATTTCTTGCCTTTTAATGTTATCTTCTTTCACTCATCGGAACATAATCCGTATGCTTTGCAACATTCTTATAAGCAGGACGAACAATTTTTCCTGAGTTCATAAGCTCTTCAATTCTGTGTGCGCTCCAACCCGCAATTCTTGCAATAGCAAAAATCGGTGTGTAAAGCTCCAATGGAAGACCTAACATACGATATACAAATCCTGAGTAGAAGTCTACATTTGCACTTACAGGGCGGTTTCTCTTCTTAGACAAAAGCTCGGGTGCAATACGCTCCACCATTTCGTAAAGTGCAAGCTCCTTTTCTGTTCCCTTTTCCTTTGCAAGCTGGCCGACATACTTCTTAAGAATTCTTGTTCTTGGGTCGGACAATGAATAAACCGCGTGACCGATACCATAGATAAGTCCTGATTTGTCAAAGGCTTCCTTATCAAGAATCTTCTGAAGATAGCTTCTTACCTCTTCTTCATCCTCATGGTTCTTAACGTTTTCCTTTATGTCTTCAAACATTTCCACAACTTTCTTGTTTGCACCGCCGTGCTTTGGGCCCTTAAGGGATCCCAAAGACGCTGCAACAGATGAGTATGTATCAGTTCCTGATGATGATACAACGTGAGTTGTAAATGTTGAGTTATTACCGCCGCCATGCTCTGCCTGTGCAACAAGGCAAATATCCAAAAGCTTTGCTTCAAGCTCGGTGTATTTGCTGTCAGGGCGCAAAATGTAAAGAATAGCCTCTGCAGTTGAAAGCTCTGCAGGCGGTGTGTGTATAAACAGGCTGTGACCCTTTTGATAGTGGTTATATGCCTGATAGCCGTAAACTGATAAAAGCGGGAAAACCGCGATTAACTGAAGGCTCTGGCGAAGCACGTTTGATACGCTTGTATCATCTGCAAGCTCGTCGTAAGAATACATTGTTAAAACACTTCGTGCTAGTGTGTTCATCATATCCTTTGACGGGGCCTTCATAATAATATCACGCACAAAGCTTGTCGGAAGCATTCTGTATTCAGCCAAAAGCTTTCTGAAATCGCTAAGCTGTTCTTCTGTCGGCTGTTCGCCGAAAATCAAAAGATAGGTCACTTCTTCAAAACCAAATCTGCCCTCAGATGTAAAGCCTTCAACAATCTGCTCAATATCCACGCCGTGATAGTAAAGCTTACCTTCGCAAGGAATCATTTCGCCGTCATCGATTGTGTATGACTTAACTTCACCAATCTCGGTAAGGCCTGTCAAAACGCCTCGTCCGCTCTTATAACGAAGTCCACGTTTTACTTCATACTTGTCATATAATTCTGGGTTGATATGCCCGTTATTATCACATTTTTGTGCCAGCATTTCCACCTTGGGTAGCAAATTTTCAAATCTGTTCATTTCTTTTTCTCCTTATCCACGGTTTTTTATAGAAAATGCAAGCCTTAAGGAAAGTGCCTTAAGATTTACATATCGTTTTCTCATTTGCTGTGCTAAAAGCACTTCGTCTATGGCACGTGCCACCTTTTCTTCCTGAGTTTTATTTGCAAGATTTATGAGATTATCAATAAAATCTGTACTTTTTACAAGATTTTTGGCACCTTGCAAAATAAGCATCATATCCCTTAAAAAGCCTTGCCAAAATCTTAGTATAAGGTCGGCATCTTCTTTGTTTTCTTCCAAAAATTCCGCCACCTGATAGGCGTCAAGCTTTCTTTCGGACAAAAGTGCTTCTAACTTTTCAAGGCTTTCCCGTCTTAGGGGCACAAAGTTCTCGGCGTTTAAAATCTTCTCAATATCGCCCACAACTCCGCCTGCATACTGCACCAAAAAGTCCATCGCCTCTAGTCTTTCAGGGTAATTCTTTTTGATATATTCTTCCACTTTTTTATCCGCTACAGGATTAAATCTTATGGATGTGCATCTTGAGCGGATTGTTGGAAGCAAGCTTTCGTTATTCTCCGCCAAAATCACAAACACCGCATACTCCGGCGGTTCTTCCAAAACCTTTAAGAATGCATTCTGTGCCTGCTCGTTCATATCGTCTCCATAGGCAATTATATAAACCTTTTTTTTGCTCTCATAAGGCTTCGTGTAGGCATCGGTAACAACGCTTCTTATCTGGTCAACGCTGATGTTTCTTTTTCCATCAGCAGGTGTTAATTCGTAAATATCAGGATGAGATTCCGCTTTTGCCATAATGCAGGCATTACAGGTGGTGCATGGTGCTGATGGGGTATTCTTGCACACCAATGCGCCGGCAAACAGTTTTGCACATTCCTTTGAGCCAACGCCACGTTCACCCTCAAAGATATACGCCTGATTTGCCACTTCCTGCCGTATGTTGTTTATTAAGTTTTCCGCGATTTGCTCGTGCAAAATCTCATAACCATACATAGCTTAATCCTCAATCCTATAAACTCGCTTTGCGTTTTCAAAAGTAATTTTTTCTACTTCTTCTTTAGGTATCCCTTTTATTCGGGAAATTTCTTCTATCACATATTTTATCAAATCCGAGCTGTTTCGTTTTCCGCGGAACGGCTCCGGTGCAAGGTACGGTGCATCGGTTTCAAGAACTATTGAGTCCATCGGCACATACTCTGCTACTTCCTTTATTTTTCTTGCATTTTTAAAGGTGACAGTTCCGCCGATTCCCACATACATTCCAAGGTTTAAAACGTCCCTTGCCATCTCAACGCTTCCCGAAAAGCAGTGGAGTATTCCCCCAACATCCCTTGCATTTTCGCTTTTTAGGATGTCTATTGTATCGCCGTGGGCTTCACGGTCATGAACAATAATAGGCAAATTAACCTTTCTTGCAAGCTCAATCTGACGAGCAAACCACTTTTTTTGAATGTCTCTTTCCACGCTGTCCCAATAATAATCAAGCCCGATTTCGCCGATTGCCTTTACTTTTTTATGCTTGGTGTATTCCAAAAGAGTGTCCATATCAACGCTTGTAAGCTCGCCTGTTTCTTCAGGATGCACGCCAACACTTGCATAAATGAATGGGTACTTGTCTGCAATGTTGATAACCTTTTTAAGGGATTTCATTGAATCGGCCACATTCATAATGTATTTGACATTATCAAGGTTTTTTAAAACCTCATCTCTATCATCATTAAATTTTGAATCATTATAATGAGCGTGTGAATCAAATATCATTTGTTTTCCCCTTACATGTGTCTTATAAGTGCAATTACAATACCCAAAATTGCGCCTGCAAAAACTTCTTTTGGTGTGTGACCCAAAAGCTCTTTTAGGCGCTTATCCGTGTTGGTAAGGTCCTTATGCTCCCACTCTTCCACTATCTTATTCAGGATTCGTGCCTGCTGACCTGCAGCGCGTCTTACGCCTGCGGCATCATACATAACAACAAGGGCCAGAACTACGGTTATGGCAAACTCTGTGCTTTCAAATCCGTCTATAAGTCCTACTGCTGTAGCAAGTGACGTTACAAGTGCCGCGTGTGAACTCGGGAATCCGCCTGAACCCACAAAACGCCTGAAATCAATTCTTTTATCTTTTATAAGCGTTAAAATAACCTTTATAAACTGGGCAATAAACCAGCCCAGAAGACAGGTTACAATTACGTTATCATTCCAATTCATATTTATGCCTTTCTGCCCATAAGCCTTTCGGCAAGAGCTACAAGCTCACCATTTTCCTCAAATATGCTAAGGCTTTCGATGGCTTTGTTGGTGTATTCCTCTGCCAGCTTTTCTGCCTTTTCAACACCAAATAAAGTTACATAGGTGGACTTATCATTCTCAGCATCCGAGCCAATAGGTTTTCCCAATTCTTCTTCACTGCCGGTTACATCCAAAATATCGTCCTGTATCTGGAATGCTATGCCTAAATTCTCGCAAAAGCTATCAACCGCTTTTATTTGCTCTTCTGTTGCTCCTGCTAAAATTGCACCGATAACGCCTGATGCACGGATTAGTGCACCGGTTTTTAGTGAGTGCAGGTATTTTAAAAGCTCTTCATCTTCGTTTCGGCTTTCAATGTCTACCACCTGACCGCCAATCATTCCGTTATCCCCTGATGCTATGGCAAGGGTTGAAATAGCCCTTAAAACTCTTTCCTTTGAGACGGTTTCGTCATCAAAACTTGCCGCAGTTTCAAATGCCTTGGTCAGTAGCGCATCTCCTGCCAAAATTGCCATAGCTTCGCCGTATACCTTATGGTTGGTTGGCTTTCCGCGTCTTAAATCGTCATTATCCATTGCCGGCAAATCGTCGTGAATAAGCGAATATGTGTGTATCATTTCGATTGCCGCAGCAAAAGGAAGCACAAGCTCAGGCGATTTTCCACACATTTTTGCGGTCATCATCATTATAACAGGGCGAAGTCTTTTTCCGCCTGCCATAAGGCTGTATTCTTCCGCCTGGTATATCTTCTTTTGCGGATTGTCTATTACTTTCATATACTTTGAAAGTGCCTTTTCTGCAAGGTCAATGTATTTTTGCATAATTATTCCTCGTCTATATCAAAGTCTTTCTTTTCTCCGCCGATTAGCACAGATACTTTCTTTTCCGCCTTGTCAAGCATATCACTACATTCCTTTGAAAGCTTGATTCCCTTTTCAAAAAGGTCAAGACTCTCTGAAAGTCCGCAATCGCCTTTTTCTAAGCTCTCAACAATTTTTTCAAGTTCCTTTATTGAATCTTCAAACATAGCTATATCTCCTTTACTTCGCATTGGCACTCGCCGTCGGCAAGTCTTAAACTGAACTCCTTGCCCGGCGACATTTTAGATATTGTTCTGATAACTGTTCCGTCTTCTTCTTGCGCAATAGCATATCCCCTTGCCATTACCCCAAGTGGACTTAGTGCATCAAGTTTTGCACATATTTTTGCAAGTTCCTTTTTCTTTCCCTCAAAGGTTAAAAGGAAGCTCTTTTCTGCCTGCTTTATTAAATTATCGTTCTTCTGTCTTAAGTCATCAATTCTGTTTTTCGGGCTTCGCATTGAAAGTTTTTCAATCAAAAGCCTTTTATTTTTAAGCCCGTTTATCACCGAAGATTGCATTCTTCCCGACATTGTGGATATCTTTGACAACAGCTCAAGCTGTGACGGTACGGCAATTTCTGCCGCCGCTGATGGCGTTGGTGCTCGAAGGTCTGCCACAAAGTCTGCAATAGTGAAGTCGGTTTCGTGACCAACTGCAGAAATTATCGGAATTTTTGAATCCGCTATAGCTCGTGCCACAATTTCTTCATTAAACGCCCATAAATCTTCTATAGAGCCACCGCCACGGCCCACAATCAATGTGTCGCAAGGTTCTTTTTCGTTAAAATATTCAATTCCGGCAACGATGCTTTCCTTAGCACCAGCTCCCTGAACCTGCGCCGGATAAATGATGATTTCACAGTATGGGTAACGTCTTGTTATAACGTTTATTATATCCCGAACAGCTGCACCTGTTGATGCTGTGATAACTCCCACTTTTTCAGGGTACTTTGGGATTGGCTTTTTCTTGTCATCATCAAAAAGTCCTTCTTCCCCCAGTTTCTTTTTTAGCTGTTCGTATGCAACATAAAGCTCGCCTAAACCATCCGGCGTCATTTCGCTAATGTAAAGCTGATATGTTCCGCTTTGCTCATAAACGCCGATTCGTCCACGGGCAATAACTTTCATTCCATCTTCAGGCTTGAAAGTCAGAGTTGATGCTGCCGCCTTAAACATAACGGCTTTTAAAACTCCGCCGTCATCCTTTAAGGTTATATAAAGATGACCCGAATAATGGTCTTTGAAGTTTGAAATTTCGCCCTTAATCCAGATATCGTTAAGAGCGGTCTGGCCGTCAACAACTCTTTTCATATAAGCGTTCAGTTGACTGACCGTTGCCATAATCGGTTCCATTTTATCATCTCCTTATATATTAGCTCTTCGGCAAAGTTCCGCAATTCCCACGGCGTTATCGCAGGAAAGCTCCTTTGATGCAAAGTAAGTTTTCGCATCAATTTCCTTTTCAAAATACTCACGTAGCTGTATGTTTGATGCAACACCGCCAACGAAAAGCACTCTTTTTGGTTTTTGGAAATTGATAGCACAGGTTAAGCTCTTGCCAATTACCGCAAGCGCAGTTTTGGCCAAAAGCCCTGCATCTTCTGTGCCTTGCATTGAAAGTAATTTTGTTTCCACTCCTGAAAAGTTTATGTATCCGTCCTTGACGGATGTTTTCAGGTTTATAGGTTCTTTATCGCAGGAAAGACTTAACTTGTCTATTTCTTTTCCACATGGAAATTTCATTCCCAAGGCTACGCCCAGCCTGTCAATAAGCTGACCTGCTGAAATATCCTTTGTTCCGCCCACTATTTTTGCGCTAAAGTGGTTTTCCTTATATTCACATTCCAAAATTTCGGTTGTTCCACCCGACAAATGCACCGCCAAAAACGGTTCATCCAAAAGTTCTTCTGCATTTTGCGAAAGTATACCTGCCATAATATGTCCGTCCTGATGAGAGTACTCAAAAAGCGGTACATTAAGGCTTTTGGCAATTACCTTTGCAAAGCTCTCACCTGCCAAAAACACCGGCATGTATGAGCCTTCTACATTTCGCGGTCTGGTTGATACTCCCACAGCTGATACGCTTTTCATATCAATGGAAAGCCTTTCAAAAAGCTGCGGCAGTTCCTTTAGGTGCACAAAAACGCCGTCCGATTGGCGTATTCCGCGCATTCCCTCTTTTATATCAATAATCTTTCGTTCGTTTATGAAAACGTCACCCACACAAGCAACTGACGTGGTGTAGTTTGACGTGTCTATTCCAAGATAAATGCTCATTTGTTTACAACACCGGCCAAAACGCCGTTTACAAACACAGGTGAATCCGGCATATCAAAGGTTTTCGCAAGCTCTATTGCTTCGTTTATGGCAACCTTTTCCGGCACATCTTCAACATATTTGATTTCGTAAATTGCAAGCATAAGTACAGCTCTTGCCACCTTTGAAATACGCTCTACTTTCCAGCCTTCTGCTAAATTCTCACTAATTATTCCTGTAAGCTCGTCATACTTTTCCATAACGCCATACACCACATTTTTTATGTATGGCATAGATGTTATGCTGGCCGGAAGCTCGTTCATAAGGTTATCAAGCAAAAAATCAACGTCGTCCATATGTTGATTTAGCTGAAAAATGATTTTAAACGCCTCGCATCTTGCCTGACTTCTTGAAAGTTTTTTGCTCATTTGCTTTCCTTTCCGTGCTACGTTTTATGTATTCCTCGAATTTTGCGTGCACCTACCCATTTTCTTGTATATTATATTATACCCTTTTTTTAGCAAAAAAGCAAGGAAAATACACAATTTCCCGCCAAAAAGATTGACTAATAAAGGGCGATTATGCTAATATTAAATTACAAAGAATTTTTGAAAAGTGAGCGTGATTTTTTATGGTATATGTTCTTATGGTGGATGGCTTTGAAGACATTGAGGCTTTAGAGCCTGTTGATATTATGCGAAGAGCCGGAATTTGCGTTAAAACCGTCGGGGTTATGGGCAAAAATGCTACATCATCTCACGATGTTACTATTGAGACGGATATCCCGATTGATGCAGTAAACAAGGATGATATGGAAATGCTTGTGCTTCCTGGCGGGCCTGGGCATACCAACCTTGATGAATCAGGCGAAGTTCAGGACCTTATAACTTATGCCCTTGAAAATGATATTTATATTGCCGCAATTTGTGCTTCTCCATCAATTTTGGGTAAGCGTGGGATTTTGGACGGCAAAAAATATACCTGTTTCCCTGGCTTTGAAAAATTCTGTGCAAATGGTATTTTTACAGGTGAAAAAGCCACTCTTGACGGCAAGATTTTAACCGGAAAAGGTGCCGGTGCAGCCGCTGATTTTGGTTTCAAAATGGTTGAAATCCTGAAAGGTAAGGACATTGCCGACAAGCTTAAAAAGGAAATGCAATATATTTAATGTGCATACGAAAATACGGTGCTTTTGCACCGTATTTTTTTAATTTTGAAATACTTCTTTTATTACCGCATCCTTTAGCATAAGGAATTCTTTTTCATTTAAGTGCTTTGCCAGATAGTATTCCCTTTCTTTCATATACAGCTTGAAAAGGCGCAAAAATGCCATTCCCTCTGCCATTTTTTGATTATATCTTGTCTCTACGTCTAAAAGCTCCTTTTCGTACTTTTCATCCGTTCCCAAAAGACCTGATTCTTCATAAAAATCAAGGATTGTATCCCTTTCGGATTTCGGGAACATCTCATGTGGCGCCGTTGAATCAAAAACGCAAAAATCAAGCTCGGGCACGATTACCATATCAAGACTGTTCTTATCAAAACCACAATAATAAATTTCTGTATCAAAGCCTTTTTCATTGGCTTCCCTTGCCACTCTCCTTAAAAATGTGGATTTGCCTGTTCCTGCTCTGCCTTTTATAAAATATCTTGCGGCAAGATTTTCCGTAAGATTATCGATATAATTCACCGCTCCGTCAGGTGTTGATGAGCCGAAAAATCTGTGATAGTTCTTTTTGCCCGATAGCCCTTTTTGGCCTGCAAAAAGCTGGTCAAGCACACCCTTTTCGTAGGCTTCAAGCTTATCATAATCCATATTTTTCATATATATTTTTTCCCATTCATCGTGTATCTTTTTCGCATCATCATAACATTTATACATCTTACCTATTGCCCATTTTTCTTTTTCTGAAATATCAGTTCTCTTTTGATTTTCCCCGTCTAAATCTATATTTTTTGCCGCAATTTCACCGCACAGGCAATCCCTGTCAACCACACAGGGTCCCTTGCTCCTTATGATTACGGCGTCTATGCATTTAATATCAAAAGGGCTAATAACACATTCCACATCTCCTGACATTTCCGCTTTTTTAAGTACGCCGTCTAAGATTTCGGTCTTTTGTTTTTTAGAGTCTCCCGAAATTGTGTATATTGTTTTTAATCCTGATAAGTTATTGTCCATAAGATTTGCAAGTCCACCTGCGCTGTTTGCCATCCCAAAATACTTTCTCACCATTTAATTACTTCCTTTCCGCCTTTTAACTAAATATAGTATATGCGCAAGAACTCAGCAAAATTTCTTTTTCAAAAAAAATAAACAGCGCAAATTGCACTGTTTATTTCTTATAAAATTTCATTACCCCATCTATAAATTGTGAGTTATTATCAGTATCTTTCATAAGCTGAAGAATTTTTCCCATAGTATCATAAGTATTCTGGGAATTTGTATTACGGCGAATTGTCCAGCTCGCTTCCGCTTCTTCTCGACTTAGAAGCTTATCTTCACGGCGTGTTCCTGATTTTAGGATATCAACCGCAGGGAAAATGCGCCTTTCCTGCATACCGCGGTCAAGCTTTAATTCCATATTTCCCGTTCCCTTAAACTCTTCAAAGATAACTTCGTCCATTCGGGAGCCGGTTTCCACCAAAGCGGTTGCAAGGATTGTAAGGCTTCCGCCTTCTTCAATGTTTCGTGCCGCACCAAAGAATTTCTTTGGTTTTATAAGGGCATCAGGGTCAAGACCGCCTGATAGCGTTCTTCCCGTCGGGTTAACTGTTAAGTTATATGCTCGTGCAAGGCGTGTTATGGAATCCATCAGGATTACCACATCCTTTTTCTGCTCAACAAGTCGCATAGCACGCTCCAAAACCATTTCTGCGCATTTGGTGTGGCTTTCAGGTGTCTGGTCAAAGGTGGACGCTATCACTTCGCCTGTAATGCTTCTTCGCATATCGGTAACTTCTTCCGGTCTTTCGTCAATCAGAAGAACAATAAGCTTTATATCAGGATAATTTTTTGAGATTGACTGGGCAATCTGCTTTATAATTGTGGTTTTTCCTGCCTTTGGCGGTGCCACAATCATTCCGCGCTGGCCTTTTCCGATAGGTGCCACAATGTCTAAAAGCCTTGATGCGTACTTTTCCTTTTCTCCTGTTTCAAGCTTGATTTTCTCTTCGGGATATACAGGTGTTAGCCTTTCAAAATTAGTTCTTTTTAAGGCAACTTCAAGGCTGTCGCCATTTATCTTCTTCACAAATAATAGTGGCGAATACTTGTCTTCTTCCTGTGATGGCCTTGCATCGCCGGTGATTTCGTCGCCGGTTTTTAGATTGAATCTGCGAATCTGGGTTGGAGATACATAGATGTCATCTGTGCCAGGCTTATAGTTATCAAATCGCAAGAATCCGAATCCGTCTGCCAAAACTTCCAAAACACCGCATACTTCAATAACATCCTGCGGTCTTTGGCGTTTTTTAGGCGCTTCAACTTCTGTTTTGGCTCTGTTTTCGTCACGCTTTGCAAGTATTGCATCAATTAGCTCTTCCTTTTTCAGGCTGGAAATCCTTGGAATTTCAAGGCCTTGGGCAAGCTGTTTTAATTCTTCTTTTGTCTTGCGTTCAAGTTCACGTCTCTCTTCCAACTTATCACCTCAATCCTATACAAATAAAGAAAGTAGCAGATTATGATTATAAATGTATTTTAAAAGCATAGTCTGGTCCATAGCTGCGCTTATAACAGCCAGCTTTTCGGCAGGCATAAACAGGCTTATTCCGCCACAAATTATGTATATTACAAGGAATGCGTTTACCACTCCTATTACCGCTCCCAAGGATTTGTTTATGGTTTTAAGCCCAGGAAGCCCGAACAGGCTCTCCAAGAGTTTTACTGCCAAGAATACAAAGACTCGTACCAGAATGAACAGCAAAATCATAGCAATTATTCGCATAATTAGCAGGGTTAGTGCATCGGTTATGACTTCCATTACGTTGTTCTTAATTTCAGACATTCCGCGTATGCTTTCTTCTATGCTGTTTGCCAAAAAGGTCGGAAGGGACATGGCTTCACAAATCATAAGGGATTTTTCCGTATCGGTTGTGTCCGTTCCTTCAGGAAGATTTTCCGCTTCATAGGTTTTGGTTACATTCTGGCTTACCATTTTTTTAATGTTATCGCCAAGTGGTGAGCTTTGAAGTGCTTCAAGAACCACACCCTGCATTGATGCCAAAAGTGTTACGGTCAAAATCAGCGTAATAATGTTTTTTGATGCTGAAATAAACCCTTTCTTTGCAGACATCACCACAAAGAATAGTATCACCGCCACCAAAGCTATATCAAGTATATACCCCATATTTATTCCTTTCCTACTCTGCCGTTATCACTATAGCATCCTGCTTTTTAACACGTACAGGCTTTTTAACCTGTATGCTTGAGTTATACACGCAGAATATCTTGTTCTTTTCTATGGCAAAAGCCTGCTTTATATCTGCACTACAGGAAGCTCTTTTTGTGCTCTTGCCCTTGAAATTTGAAACAATAACATCTCGTCCGCTATTATATGCGATATAATCCGACTTGATGCTTACAATTTCAGGCATTGACTCGGTTTTTATTGCATCATACGCCTTTCCTCCGGCGGATACAACCACAATTTCGCCTACTCCGCCGTTTTCAAACAGTAGCATTTTAGAGCCGTTTTCGGCAATATCATAGTTCTTTAAAACTCTGCCACTATAGTCAAATTCCCATAAAATCTTTCCGATTTTGGAAAGTCCTACGCATTTGTTATCTGCAATGGCGTTAAGCTTTTCGCCATTAAATTCCACATCAAAAATTATTGAGTTGGAGAAGTTTTCGGTGCGATATTTTTCCTTGCCGTTTACGTCAAAGCAGGTAATTAAACTATCTGCACCAACGTCGGTATTTAAAAGCGAAACCGCCACTCTTCTTCCCGCTGAAATTGCGGCGTCAAGAATGTTATATGAGCCTGAATCCCATGCGAATATCACCTTTCCGCTTGAGTTTAGCACCAACACCTGACCTTTATAATATTCTTTATCGGTAACCGCCACAACATCGCCGTTTTTGGATAGGTCGCAAGATACGATATTGCCTTCGGTAGTTGCCTCAAAGACCTGTTTTCTGCCCTTAAACAAAAGTATCTTTTTTGCACCGGTTTCGTTTATCAAAACATATTCACCGCGAACAGTTATCTGTGGCGATTGCATCCCGATAGGAATCTCCCACAAAAGCTCACCATTATCATTAAAACCACGGTATCTTGTTTCTGATGCCGCAACCATATTTCCGCCATAGTCTGCGAACTTTGAATTAGATGCACCATCAAGTGCCACCGGTAGATTTTCATTTTTTACTTTAAGCGGTGCCTGTGTGGTTAAGTCCGCTGTTCCCTCTTTGGTTACAATCTCTTCTTCCTCAGGGTATCCAAGAGCAGCTTCCAATGCATCTATTTCCTCTTTCGGTACCATTGTTGGCTTCGGCGTCGGCACAGATTCATCGTCTAAATAAAGTTGCATCTCGATAGGAAGTTCTATTCCCAAAAGATTGCTTATTCCGCTTACATTATGCTTGAAGTTTGTTTTATATGCCTGAAGAAATGGCACATCCACGCCGGCGGCAACCAGCGAAAACAATAAAATAGCACAGAGGCACACGATGATAAGCAGTATTTTCATAATATTTGATTTCTTTTTCATCAATAAAATACCTCCGTTAAAAATAGTCCTTCAGGCGGTGCAGTTATACCTGCACGCTTTCTGTCGCAGGAATTTATTATGTCTTCCATATCGTCGGGATTGATTTTTCCGCATCCCACAAAAGCAAGAGTTCCTGCAATAATTCTTACCATATTATATAAAAATCCGTCACCCAAAACGGATATCTTTATCAAATCTCCGTTTTTTTCAACGCTTATGTCATATATAGTTCTCACCGTTGTTTTTACGGTAAATCCGCTGGCGGCAAACCCGATAAAATCGTGCTCACCCAAAAACGCCTTTGCGGCTTTTTGCATGGCGTCTATGTCTAATTTATAAGAGTAGTGCCACGCATAATTTACCTTGAAAACATCAGGGAACTGTGAATTTTGAATGTAATAAGTATAGCGTTTCTTTTTTGCGCAGTATCTTGAATGAAAATCGCTATCTGCGTCTTCTGCTTTTATGCAGATGATGTCCTGTGGCAGATGGGTATTTAATGCAAGTGGTAATTTGTCCGCAGGTATTGTGGTTTCTGCTTTAAAATTGCAGACAAACATTTCGGCATGCACACCGGTATCGGTTCTGCTGCATCCCGTAACCCTTGGGCGTGCACCGGCAAGCTTAAATATAGCGTTTTCTAAAACTTCCTGAACCGTAACCGCATTTTGTTGGCTTTGCCAGCCGTGGTAACGGGTTCCGTCATACTTGATAGTAAGCTTAATGTTACGCATCCCATCTTCCTTTCATAAAATTTATATTGCCAAAAGCAGTACAGATGCCAAAACCAATACGATAGCCGCCACGCCATCACGCCATGTCATCTTCATTTGCTTCATTCGTGTTCTGTTCTTTCCGCCGTGATAGCAACGGGAATCCATAGCCACCGCCAGATCATCGGCACGCCTGAACGCACTTATAAACAGCGGTACCAAAAGCGGTATCATGGCTTTAGCTCGCTTTAGGATATTTCCGCTTTCAAAGTCTGCACCACGGGCAGTTTGTGCCTTTATTATCTTTTCCGTTTCTTCCGAAAGTGTAGGAATAAAGCGGATTGCAATAGTCATCATCATTGCAATTTCGTGTGCAGGCACCTTGATTATCTCAAATGGTTTTAGTAGCTTCTCTATTCCGTCGGTCAGCATCAGTGGTGATGTGGTAAGAGTTAAAAGTGATGTTACCACAACCAAAAGGGATAGCCTTAAAACCATCAGAATTGCAGTTTTTAAACCCTGCTCGGTGATTTTTAGTGATGGTAGAAACGGACAAGTCCATAAAACATCACCGCCCCCGGTCATAAACAAATTAAGTATGCTGGTAAAAATCAAGATGTAAAGCATAGGCTTTAAGCCTTTTATGATATACTTTACAGGAAGCTTTGAAAGCCATACAAGAAAAGCTGTTAATAAAAACACAAGGGCGTATGCTACGGGCGTGGAAATTAAAAACAGTATAACAATGTAAATAAGTGACAGCAAAATTTTAACACGAGCATCCATCTTGTGTATAAAGGAATTTCCTTCTATATACTGTCCGATTGTAATGTCTTTAAACATTTTCTGCCTCCTTTAAAAGCTCGGCAAAAATCTCCGACGCAAACTTAACTGTATAAATATCAGGTCTTATATCAACACCTGCTGCAATAAGCCTATGAGTAAGCTCGGTTATCTGGGGAACATCAAGGCCCATTTCCCGAAGTTCTGCTGAACGTTCAAAAACATCCGCAACGCTTCCCTTCATTGCAAGCTTACCTTTGTTCATAACAAGCACGTTATTTGCCAGCATCGCCACATCTTCCATTGAATGAGAAACGAAAATTATGGTCATATTCTCGTTTTCCTTGTGAAGAGTTACAAGCTGATTTAAAATCTCGTCCCTGCCCTTTGGGTCAAGGCCCGCTGTCGGCTCGTCTAAAATAAGCACTTTTGGGCGCATTGAAAGAACGCCTGCGATTGCGACTCTGCGCTTTTGACCGCCTGAAAGCTCAAATGGTGACTTTTCCAAAAGGTCTTCGGATAAGCCCACAAAGTGCATCGCATCAAGAACTCTTTGTCTTATTTCATCATCTGAAAGTCCCATATTTTTCGGGCCAAAGGCTATATCCTTATACACAGTTTCTTCAAAAAGCTGATGCTCCGGATACTGAAAAACCAGCCCTACATCACGGCGCACTGCTCGCAAATCAACATCGGGCGCTGTTATATCAACACCGTTAATTTCGATTTTGCCCTTTGTTGGCTTTATCAAGGCATTAAGATGCTGTATCAATGTGGATTTGCCTGAGCCTGTATGCCCGATTATCGCCACAAAATCCCCGTCAGGAATTTCAAAGCTTATATCGGAAAGAGCCGTTTCTTCAAACGGCATTCCCTGCTGATATATATAACTTAAATTTGTTACCTTAATCATTTCTTTAGTCCCTTTAATTTTTGGAGTAGCACTTCTTTGCACTCCGCTACTGTAATTATGTCATCCGGCATATCAAAGCCCATTTCACGAAGCCTGTACAAAAGCTCGGTTACTTGCGGTACATCAAGGCCGATTGCCTTGATTTTTTCAACTTCGGAAAATACCTTCTTTGGCACATCGTCGATTACAACCTTGCCTTTTTCCATAACTACAACCCTGTCGGCAAGTGCGGCTTCATCCATATAATGAGTTATCAAAACCACCGTCATACCGCGCTCTTGGTTGAGCTTTTTAATGGTTTTCATAACCTCGCTTCTGCCTTTCGGGTCAAGCATAGCCGTCGGCTCATCAAGTATTATAACCTGTGGTTCCATAGCAAGAACGCTTGCAATGGCGATTCTCTGCTTTTGACCGCCGGACAATCTTGACGGCGTACTTTTCGCAAATTCTGACATATTCACTATCTCAAGGCACTCATCAACTCTGCGCCTTATTTCGCTGGATTCTACGCCCAAGTTTTCCGGCGCAAATGCCACTTCGTCTTCCACTATTGCGGCAACGATTTGGTTGTCAGGATTCTGGAAAACCATTCCTGCGGTGCTTCTTATGTCAAAAGTATGTGCATCATCCTGTGTATCCATTCCGGCGATATACACCTTACCGCCTGATGGCAAAAGGATGCCGTTTAAGTGCTTGGCAAAGGTGGATTTTCCCGAACCGTTATGCCCAAGCACAGCAACAAAGCTGCCCTTATCAATGTGAAGGTCAAGCTCAGCTATTACATACTTTTTCTCTTGTGTTTCTTCGTCATCATATGAAAATGACAACTTTTCTACGTCAATCATATTAGTCTTTGCTCCAACGGCTACTCATTCCGCAAGGAAGTACCAATCCCTTTTCCTGCATCATAAGTCCAATTTCGTCGCAGGCAACTTTTCCTGCGTATTTTTTCTTCATTGTAAGTGTCAAAACGTTTTCCATAATGGTCTGGGAAAGACCTGTTGTGTATGAGTTTATCAAGAAGAACAACGGCTCGTCCGATAAAATCTTCATACAATCTTCCACCAAGGAATATAGCTCGTCCTCAATCTTCCAAAGCTCACCATTCGGGCCTCTGCCATAAGATGGCGGGTCCATAATTATGGCATCGTAGGTTTTTCCGCGCCTTGCTTCCCTTTGAACAAACTTTTTAACATCATCAACGATGTATCTTACAGGTCTATCTGCAAGGCCTGATGATGCCATATTTTCCTTTGCCCAGGATACCATTCCCTTTGATGCATCAACGTGACACACTTCGGCGCCTGCCGCAGTTGCCGCAACTGTTGCACCGCCTGTATAGGCAAAAAGGTTTAAAACCTTAATGGGACGTCCCGCATTTTTTATAAGCTCGGAAAACCAGTCCCAGTTAACAGCCTGCTCCGGAAAAAGTCCTGTATGCTTAAATCCCATGGGCTTTATGTTAAAGGTCAGGTTTTTATAAGAAACTGTCCACCGCTCGGGCATTTTCTTGTTGAAATACTCCCAGCTTCCGCCACCTTTATCGCTTCTGTGATAGGTTGCATCTGTTTTTGTCCATAAAGGTGTTTTTGCCTTTTCGGTCCAGATTGCCTGTGGGTCAGGACGGCGAAGCAGGATATTCTTCCAATATTCAATCTTCTCTCCGCCTGCTGCGTCTATTAAAATGTAGTCTTTCCAGTCGTTTGCACACCACATACTATTACTTCTTTCTTATATCTATAAGTCTAACAATTACAGGGCTTAAAACAATGTTTACTAAAGTTTCAATAAGGAAATTAAGGCCTATCATCGCTACAAAAATGTACTGAACGGCATCAGTTCCGCCTGCCCACTGGGTGATTGTATCCATAAAGAATGCAAAGCAACCCAAAACAAACACGCCTGTGTTAACTATAGGACAAACAAGGGCTGCTGCACAAACTGCCACATACTTATTAGTCTTTTCTAAAGCCTTGTATGTAACCCCTGCCAAAAGTCCGCAAAGTGTACCTTTTGCAAGAACTGTAAGTATTGTTCCAACGACATTAACAGCTAAAAATGCTGCCGCATCTCCACTCCAAAGAACGATTACTCCAAAGACAAAACCAAGCCACGCACCAATTCCTATGCCACAGCTTGCAGCACCGATAACTATTGGTACCAGTACTGTTGAAATTGAAAATGGTCCAAGCTTTATTGTAGCTCCTACAAATTGCAGTATTACCACAAGTGCTGTCAAAATTGCCGCCAATACCATATTTTTAGTTGTCATTTTACTCATTTGTAATTCCTCCTTATTATAGTGTCAAAAGGACACTCTTTCTCAACTTATTATTCTATCATATTTTAAAAAGTTCGTCAATACAAAACCGGTGTATGCACCCAAAAAAATATACAGCCCAAAATGGCTCTGCTATTGACTTTTTTTACTTTTTTTGCTATACTTTTTAGGTAAAATGAAAGGTGATTTGATATGAAAAAATCTAAAACCAGTTGCGAAACCTGTGCATACTACGCCTATGACGAAGATTGGGAAAGCTATTTTTGCGAAATCAATCTTGACGAAGACGAAATGATGCGCTTTATGCAGGGTAGCTTTTATAACTGCCCATATTGGCGAAACGGCGACGAATACGAAGTTGTTCGTCACCAAAACTAAAAAAGAATTTATTTCCCCAAATTCGGGCAATTTATTTATATAACTTTTCGAAAAGAGGTCTTTTAAATGAGTATTAAAGTAGGAATTGTAGGATACGGCAACCTTGGCCGTGGCGTTGAATGTGCCATAAAGCAAAACGCTGATATGGAGCTTTACGGCGTTTTTTCAAGAAGAAATCCTGACAGTTTTGAAACTTTGACAGGTGCAAAAGCCTATCATATTGACGAAATTTTGAACCACAAGGATAATATCGATGTTCTAATTCTTTGTGGCGGAAGCGCAACAGATCTTCCGCATCAGACACCTGAACTGGCAAAGAATTTTAACGTGATTGACAGTTTTGACACTCACGCAAAAATCCCTGAACACTTTGAAAATGTGGATAAAGAAGCAAAACAGGGCGGTAATATCGCAATTATTTCAGTTGGCTGGGACCCTGGAATGTTCTCTTTAAACAGACTTTACGCAGAAGCAGTTCTTCCTGATGGCAAGGACTATACTTTCTGGGGTAAAGGCGTAAGTCAGGGCCATTCCGATGCAATCCGCAGGGTTGACGGCGTTTTGGATGCAAAGCAATATACAATCCCTTGCGATGATGCTTTGGCAAAAGTGAGAGCAGGCGAAAATCCTGAACTTTCCACTCGTGAAAAGCATCTACGAGAATGTTTTGTTGTATTAAAAGGCGGTGCAGATGCCGAAAAGGTGGAAAAAGAAATCAAGGAAATGCCGAACTATTTCGCGGATTATGACACAACAGTTCACTTTATTTCAAAGGAAGAGCTTGACCGCGACCATAGCGGTATTCCACACGGCGGATTTGTTATAAGAAGCGGAAAAACAGGGCTTTCAGGCGAAAATAAGCACATTATCGAATATAGCCTGAAGCTTGATTCCAACCCTGAATTTACTTCATCAGTTTTGGTTTGCTATGCAAGAGCAGCTGTTCGTATGGCTAAAGAAGGCTTATGTGGTTGCAAAACCGTGTTTGATGTGGCGCCAAGCTATCTTTCACCGCATAGTGGCGAAGATTTAAGAAAAAGATTGTTGTAAAATCGTAGGGGCGGGGTTCCATCCCCACTCGTTTATTCGGGAGGGCGCAGAGACCCTCCCCTACAAATTCCCCAACCTAAATCAACCAACACAAAAAAATCCACCTATGGGTGGATTTTTTTAATTACATCGCATCAAGTTCGGTAAGGAACTTTTCAAGTCTGTAAAGTTCGCTTTCCTTATTAACCTGCATCCAGCTTTCGCGATAGCTCTTTAGCCATTCTGCTACATTTGATACTTGCTTATGGTCATGCTTTGCAAGCTTCGCAAGTATATCTGCCACTATAATAATGCCTTCTGCCGCAAGGATAAACTCGGTTCTGTATCTATCAATTTCCCAAGTCTGCTTCTTAAGCTCGGCAATAACGCTCTGGCAATTGGAAATACACTTTTCAATCTCTTCCATCGTTGGAAGCTCATACTCATGAATTTTGGTGTTCATAGTCATCTTTGAATATGTCCAGATAATCTCATTCCATGACATAACCACATTCGCCTTGCTCAATATTGTAAGGTATTTAACAGCATTTTCGTTCTTGTAGCAAATCGCATTTATGCTACTGTCAAACTCGCCATCTGCTTTTGTTTCAATATTCCAGGACTTTGCAGCACCAAGAACAAATCCGTGCATAGAAAGCTCAAGTGAACATAAGTGTCCAAAATCACCCCAGTTTGTGTTAAGCATACCCGTTGCGCCGTGTTTGTAACCCAAATCACACATTTTAATGATGTTCTGGTTTGCTCTTATAACATCTTCGGTAAATCCTATCCACGCAGAAGTACCAGGGCAAACAATCTGTTCGCAACCCGACTTCTCAAATGTTTCAAAGGTTTCTTCCGGAGGATTCTCAGAATAGTACCAGTTTGCAAGCTGAATATCCTTTGGAAGCTCAGGAATTACTTCAGGATGCTGAAGCAAAACGTCGCCCCACATCATTATCTTCTTGCCCTTTGACTTCAGGTGGGCAATAATTTTCTTAATGAAATCAACATATAGCTTACCTGTGTCTTCGCCCTTATATTTTCCCTCTTTTAGGTCAAAAGTTTCGTCACCGCAAATGTTGAATCTGTCGCTTCTGAATAGTGGCAAAACCTGGTCGATAAGGCTCTTAATAATCTCGATACTTTCAGGATTTTTCGGGTCGATTGTGTGGTGAGCCATACGCTCCATCCAGAATATGCGGTCAGGTTCGTAGTTGTCAACGGTCTGCAAATGGCGGTATTCAGGCTTAGCCAAAAGCTCAAAAAGATGACCAAATGTGGCGATAGACGGAACGTGCTCAATGAAATTATCATAGCAATAATCGTCAATTTCCTTGATTTCGCTAGGAGTTAGGTATCCAAACTTTTCCACATCGTCGCCAAATTCTTTGAATGGGAATGTGTGCTCTATGTAAAGCTGAAGCTCGTTCATTTTGTAGTACGCCATCTTGTCAATAAGGCCCTTTAGAGTTTCAACTGTTGGCACTTTTCCGCGAGTTACATCGTGATAAAAACCACGGCGCTTCATATCAGGCTCGTCTTCAATTTCAAGACAAGGAACGCTTGTCTCTTCAAAAATCTGCTTTAGGGTCTGGATGCCGTAAAATGCACCGGCTACGCCATTACCCTCGATTTTTATTTCGTCAGGTGAAATTGTAAGGGTGTATCCCTCACCAACACCTTGAGCGCTTACCGTTAAAAGAACGCCGTCATCAGCCTGTTCAAAAAAGCCTAATGCCTTGTCAATTCTGTTATCTGCAATTAGGTTTTTAATGTTTACCTTTTTCGATTTAAGGCTGTTTTCTTTAATTTCAAGTTTTTTTGGTTTTGGTAATAAATGCATAAAATCACTCCTTTGCACTTTTTGTAAAAAATTGCTTTACAATCCCATTATAAAGGATTATAATGTTATTAGCTATAATTTATATGCTGTGTTTTGGTAATTTTGTGCTTTTTTGAGGTGATGCTATGGGTTTATATGAATATCATGGTTTGGGTAGCGGGCTTCCTATAATTCTGCACCTTGATACTCTAAAAAAAGATGGTTATGGCAAAAGCGTGGCTAACTGGCACGAAAATATAGAACTTCTTTTTTGTACTAAAGGTAATGGCCACACCATAATCAATTCAAATCTGGTAGAAACCAAAGTCGGCGCAATTACCGTTATTAACTCCGGATTGATGCATTCTACTATTGCAGATTCGGATATTTTGCAGTACTACTGCCTTATTATTGATACTGCTTTCCTTAAAACACTTGGCCTTGACGTTGAAAGCACAAGCCTTGCGGAGTTTGTTAAGGATGATACGCTTAATGAATATTTTATGAAAATTATTTCGGAATACCACGAAAAAAACGACTTTTTTGAAGCAGCGATTAAAGGCCATGTTGCCTCTTTGGTGTCCCATCTTTTCAGATACTATTCCCTTGGCAAAAAGCAAAAAATAGCAGATGATGTTATAAAACAAAGCATTAAGTATATCGGCAAGCATTTCAAGGAAGACATTTTGGTTTCGGATATTGCCGAACACGTAGGCTTCAGCCGTTTCTATTTTTCACGAAAATTCACCGAATCGGTCGGCTGTTCTGTGAAAGAATATATACAAATGATACGTTGCCGTGAAGCAGAAAAGTTGCTTCGCACCAAAAAGTTCACAGTTTCAGAAGTTTCCGCCGAATGCGGATTTTCCGATGTTTCTTATTTTACCAAAACCTTTAAAAAGGTTTTGGGGTATCTTCCATCAAAAATAAAGTAACAAAAAAACCACCCGAGGGATTGGGTGGTTCTTTATTATTCTATGATTTCTGTTGCCATTTGGATCAATTCTTCTTGAGATAGCTTTCCGTCCATCTGCATTAAGTTATACAAAACGCCGTCTTTAACCCAGTTGGCACTCTGCACTTTTATGATTTCCACTTCTGGAGTACCATAGCTGAATACAAGTTCTCCGTTTGCCTCTGCCTTTTTGTCCTCTTCTGTAAGCTCATAATCCGGCGGAACAAGCTTGTTTGTGTAGCTGCTATAATAGATGTCTACGTTGTCAACTGTAGCGACAATTTCTCCATCTCTTTCAATCGCTGAGTCGAATTTGTCCTGAGAAAATATTACTCTGTCGCCATCTTTTTCATATCTGAACATAACAGACTTGAACTTTTCAACAGAATTGCCATTTTCATCTTTAAGATTGTTATTCACAAGGCTACCGTTGTTAAATTTATAGCCATTCTCAAAGGTGTCAATAAGCACCGGCACATAACCTATATCTTCTATACATTGCTCCGCCGACGGAAGGCTTTTATATTCGGGAATACCTGATGAACTACTGTTCCAGCTTGTAATAATCCCACTTGCCGCAAAAGCTGTAATTCCCAATACACAAACTGTTGCTGCTGCAATTAAAGCCACTTTCTTTTTTGATTTCATAAAACTAACCGTCCTTTCCCGTTTTGCGGAGCAGATACTGTTATTTACTTTGTTCTTTACTTTTTGAATGTCAATATCAAAAGGAGCGTTATCCCTTTCCTTTACATCTTTAATATTGAGTTCCAAAAACAAATCTCTTTTTTTCATAACCATTCCTCCGCATTTAACAAAATTCTTAATTTGCGTTTACCCCTTGAAAGCTTGCTCTTGATAGTAGACACATTTAATCCCGTTGCATTTGAAATTTCTTTTATTTTTTCACCGAACTTGTAGTAGCGGACAAATATTTCATTGTCCGGTTCGCCAAGCTCCATAACCGATTTCCAAACAAAATCACTTTTTATGCTATCCTCGGCAAAATCTCGGCTATCTGCCAACTCTATATCGTCAAGTTCTGCAAATTCTTTGACTTTATTAAGTCGTTTCAGCGCAAAATTTCTGGCACAAGTTGCAATATATGACCGCAAGGTTCCTTTGTCAAGGTCTATGTTTCCTGCATTATTCCAAAGGGCAATAAATACATCTGATACAATTTCTTCAATATCTTCTTTGGGTAGGCTATTCCCTGCAATATTATACAAAACCGTACTCAGATAAGGTGTATAAATATCTATCGCCACATCTATAGAATTTTTTGCTCGTTTTTGAAGCTGAAAAAGTAATTTTCTTTCATCTACCATCTTAAACCAACTTTCTTTCGCAAAGTTAAAAGCTTTTAGTCTTTACACTATTATATATCCTTGAAACGTTGAAAAGGTTGCAGTTTTATTTAAAATAGCAAAACCTTTGGCAAAAAGCCAAAGGTTTTTGGTTATGGCATTAAGCTTTCCGGATCAACATATTCTCCATCAATCATAACCTCAAAGTGCAAGTGTGCGCCTGTGGAATTTCCCGTACTGCCTACTGCACCTATGGATTGGTTTATACTTATGTTATCGCCCTTTTTCACGTTTGTGGCAGAAAGTTGTGAGTATATTGTCTTAACATTATCCTTCTCCACCACGATATAATTACCCTTTTCGGCATCAAAACCAACATCTGTTACTGTTCCGATCATGGACGAAACCACTTCTGTTCCTTCAGGTGCTTTTATATCGATACCATTATGTTCACGAACTTCATTTGTAATAGGATGCACTCTTTTTCCAAAATGATTGGTTATTGTACCATCGCATGGCCTTGCAAGCTTTACTTTTGTTTCGGGTTGTACTTTGCTTTCATTGTGAGCATCTGGCACAAGCTTTGGCTTGGCAACTACTGAAATCACCTCGCCATTTTCCTCTTCGTATAGCATAAATCCAGTATCATCAGTTATTGATGCGCTATCAAATACTTTAAATGTTATGTCAGACTTCATATTGCTAAGCATTCTTATATCGCCGAGAAGCTTTGACACAGGGTAATTAGTCTCGATATTTTCTGCCAATTCTTTAAATATTTCAGGCGATTTATTGATAAATTCCTTGTTGAGTTTTTGATTTATAAATTCTTTTACAAACTCTTGACCCATTTTGGTTCTTACAACATCTCCGTATCCGTTGCCGTTATTTGAACGTCTGAACTGCAGAAGTCCGCACGCTGCAGAGCCGTTCAGAGTATGTCTGCCCTGCTTTATCTTAATATGTAAATTCTGTTCCGGGTCATCATACTCCATATCTATCGGCACATCAATCTCTATTCCTCCAACGCTATCCACCAATTTTTCAATAACAGTCAAATTTACCTTCGCATAATAATTGATTGGCACAGATAGTGTGTTTTTTACCACATCTATTATTCTTTGATTTCCGTCAACTCCATTTACAATCTCACTTGCGCTTGCTTTTATTCCATCAATAATAAATACAGTTTCTCTCAAGAATGACACCCCTGACAGTTTGCCGTCTTCAGCAGATAAAACCATCAATGAATCCGCGTTATTTTGCTTATCAATACCTACAAACAAGAAATTAAAATCATCACTCTGCCTTGCATCTGTGTTTACTGCAAGCAGCTCATTTTCATAATTGCTTATAAACTTTCCGTTTAATATTCCGCTTGCCAATACGGAACCAACAAGGACCACAAATGCTATTATAACAGAAATTATAATTGCCTTTTTACTTATTTTACCCTTATTTTTAATCATTGAAAACCTCCTTTTCAGCGACTTTTTATCCCCTGCCATCGCTGTAGTTACAGCTGTTTTCTGTTGTTTTTTTGCAGTAACTAAAGCGAGAATTGTGTCTATATAACTACTCTCTTGCTCTTTATTCATGTTTTTCACAACCGCCAAATCACAGGAAATTTCGCATTCAATATCCACCTGCTTTGCCACATAGTAAACCATCGGGTTAAACCAATGGATGCACTTCACAAAGCAAACAAACCATTTATAAATAATGTCTTTTCGCTTAAAATGCACCATTTCGTGAGCTAACACGTTGTCAAGCTGTTCCTCTGTCATTTCAGCTTCCGGCAAAAGTAGTGTCGGCCGTAAAGTTCCCACCATCAACGGCGAAACAATTTTGCTACTTGTTCTGGTTATAATTTTCTTATTTGTATATTGCTTAAGTTCTTCACAAGAGATTATTTGTGATGCCCTTTGAAGTTTTAAAACAAACAAAATGTAAGCAATCACTTTAAAAACAAGAAATGCCATAGCTCCACCAAGCCATATTATTGATAATATACTGATTTTGTCTTCGGCAAAACCCTTTATATTAGCAATTTTACCTTCCGTAACATTATCTACTTGCGGAAACACTTCCTCATTTTTCACAAACTCAAGAACCGGATTATTTTCTACATAGTTCTCTTGTTGAATGATTGCATCTTCTTGGATATCTGCAACAAAGGTCTTTTCCGGCATAATAAACCTGAAAGGCGTTACCATAGTTACTAAAACAATTAGCCAAATGTAATAATGCCAACTTGCAGAAAAATATTTCTTTGTTAACGGCTTGATTAAGGCAAATAAAACTGCAGAAACAGTGCCTATAAGAGAAGTAATAAGTACCGCCTTGAATATGTACTCAAGCATAATTATACCTCCTTATCTTCAAAAATTGCTTTTAGCTCCTTTATATCGTTATCAGACAATGTCTGTTCATCAAAAAGAGAAACTGCAAAATCCTTTATCGATCCATTATATAAACTCATTATAAGGTTTTTAGTCTGTGACTTTCGATACTCTTTTTGGGAAATAAGCGGTGAGTAATAGTATAGTTTTCCTCTTTTTTCTACCGAAAGAGCTCCCTTCTCAACAAGACGTACAAGAAATGTTGAAATAGTTGTTCGTTTCCAACCCTTATCTTCAACCGCCTCGCTTATGTATTGAGTATTAACCGGCTCTCCTGCCTTCCATAGAACCTTCATTATTTCCAGTTCGGATTCGCCTATATTGATATTTTTATAAGTCATTGAAATACCTCCTTTTGTATTCTACACTCGTAGTCACACCTATATTCTACATCCGTAGTCATAAAATGTCAATAGTTTTTTTAAAGTTTATGCAAAAAATTAAAAATATTTAATTTCAATTTGTGCCTACTTGAACGTGACCTTTTTCGATAAGGATGAACAGTGAAGCGGGTGACTGATTTTTTGCACAAAAAAATCGGAACAAGCGTAACTTGTTCCGACGTGGTGGGCCATCAAGGACTCGAACCTTGGACCGTCCGGTTATGAGCCGGATGCTCTAACCAACTGAGCTAATGGCCCAAATTTAGCAAAAAGCCTCTCTTTCGAAAGGCTTTTTACAATTTGGTGACCCGTGGGGGAATCGAACCCCCGTTACCGCCGTGAAAGGGCGGTGTCTTAACCGCTTGACCAACGGGCCATTTGCGATAACTCATTATTAAATTATCGCAAGCTGAACTTTAAGTTCAGTTCCGGCAACTATCTACTTTCCCAGGCAGTCGCCCACCAAGTATCATCGACGTTAAAGAGCTTAACTTCCGTGTTCGGGATGGGAACGGGTGGATCCTCTTTGCTATCGTCACCGGAT
>JAFUJN010000180.1 GCA_017468095.1 Clostridia bacterium | reverse complement strand
GGGAACTTTGAAGTCGAACCAAGAGTGCTACGGATTGGGATATCATTAACCTTGATAACAGCGCCATCTATGTCAAATGGCAAATTTCCACGCTCTTCACCAATTTCAAGTACTCTTTTAAAAGCTGATTTAATATCAGGAAAAACAGATTCATTTAGAATTGTTTTAAACCCTAATTTCTTTAAATATTTAAGACCATCAACGTGACTTTCAATAACTTTTCCTTCAATTTTCTGGATATTAAACACGAAAATATCCATTTTTCGTTCTGCGGCAATCTTAGGGTCTAATTGACGAAGAGATCCCGCCGCTGCATTTCTTGGATTAGCAAAAATCGGTTCCTCTCTCTCTTCCCTTTTTTCATTAACCTTGCGGAAGTTTTCCTTTGAAATGTAAACTTCACCACGAACTTCAATAAATGGGACTTTTTCGGTAAGTTTTAACGGGATTGATTTAATGGTTTTAAGGTTTTGAGTAACATCTTCACCCACAACTCCATCGCCACGTGTTGAACCACGGACAAATTCTCCGTCCTTGTACTCTAAAGACACAGAAAGCCCATCAATTTTGTGCTCAACTGCATATTCGTAGCCTGAAACTACATCAGAAACACGTCTATCAAAGTCATATACTTCGCTTTCAGAAAAGGCGTCCTGAAGACTTTCCATAGGTACTTCGTGGATAACTTCGCTAAAGCCATCGCTAGCCTTTCCGCCAACTCTTTGGGTCGGTGAAAGCGGAGAAATATATTCAGGATGCTCACTTTCAAGATTTTCAAGCTCACGAAGCATCATATCATATTCATAATCGCTTATTTCAGGATTATCTTCAACATAATACTTTTTTGAATGATATTCTAAAAGTTCTGAAAGCTCCTGAATTCTTTTTTGAATGTTATCCATGTTTATCTCCCTAAAATACTCATATTATCGCCATAGTATGTTGGCACAGTACCAGTAATTACAGTTTCAGCAACCGGCACTTCGGTGGTAACCGTTTCGCTTCTTGAAAATACCGCAGAAACAACCGAAACCCGAACAGAAACTGTCATAAAAATCTTGTGTTTAACCTGATTTATTCCACAGGATACAAATTCGTCATCAAAATCAATTTTGGCAAAACCGTCTGCAACAATATTTACAGGTATTCTATAACCAAAACCTTGCAAAACTGAAAAGTTTGTTAAACTTCCGATTGGTATGTAAATTGTTGAATTTTCCGAATTTTCAGCATATTCTTGTATGCTTTTCGAAAGCTTGGTTTTAAGCCTGTTTATTTCGATAGTATCGGCGCTTACCGATGTTATGCTGCCGTTTTCGTTTTTATCTATTATTACCAAATCAGGTGAAGAAATATCAAAAAATACGTCATCTGTGGCATTATTTATAATATCAATCGCCTTTGTTTTTGCAGCGTGAGACACCTTTTCTTCAAATACTGGTTTAAACCTTGTTAAAACAGCCAAAAAAAGGTATGTAAAAATCAAAGAAAATGCTACAAAAAAGCAGACAAACCGTAGTTTCTTAGAAAAATTGCCATTCAGCCTAATTTTCATAAAATCACCCTACGGCATAATATGAAAAAAAGGAAAAATAGTGACAAAAGGAGTGCTTTTTGGCACTCCGATGTCAATTAAAGTTTCTTTGTTTTAATTTCTTCTAATAGGTCTGCTATAAATTCGTCAACCTTACGGCTTCCCATATCGCCTTCTTTTCTTGAACGAACAGAAACTGCGCCTTCTTCAATGTCCTTATCGCCTAAAACAAGCATATAAGGCACTTTTTC
>JAFUJN010000179.1 GCA_017468095.1 Clostridia bacterium | reverse complement strand
TATCTTTACTTGCTTGATACCTTTAGTTCCCGAAGTGCACAACTATTTTCCATAGTAATGCTTCTGTGTATGCTATCAGTTATACCGCTAAGAAAATATTTTGGAAAACCCCTTGTATTGCTTATACTATTATTCCCGCTGATTGTTGCCATTGGAATAGTTCTTATAAAAGATCTTCCAGTTGTGGAAGCTGTAAATGACTGGAGTTATAATGTTTTTAATAAGCCAATCTTTAACGGAAGAGATATTATTTGGGAACGTGGCTTTAAAACATGGATAAAATCGCCGTTTATTGGTAACGGCAATATGAATTATGGCGTATACCACAATAGTGCAATTACCAGTCTGGTTGGCGCAGGTGGCATTGGTTATATAATTTTAATAGGAGTATGCTACAAGCTGTTGTCCCATGCAGTAAAATGGATTAACGACAGCGTTGTATATGGTCTTGCAACAGCCTTTTTGATTGTTTGGATGCAACAATCGGTTGAGCTCGGTATGATATCATCAGAGCCAAACATAATTCCATATATGATTTTAGGACTTTTATACGCAAGAATAAATACTTTGGAGAGTGGACAAGATGACGAAATTATCTATAATAATTCCGATTTATAATACGGGCATCTATCTGCACAAATGTATAAAGTCAATACTATCGCAAAAACTTGCTGATTTTGAACTGATTTTAGTAGATGACGGCTCAAAGGACGAAAGTGGCGCGATATGCGACGAATATGCAAAACAGGATACGAGAGTTAAGGTTATACATAAACAAAATGAAGGCGTAAGTATTGCCAGAAATACAGGAATAGAAATGGCAGAAGGCGAGTACATCGGCTTTGTGGATTCAGATGACTGGATCGAGCCTGATATGTATGATACCCTATATAGTCTTGCTACCTCAAAAGAATGTGATGTTGTAATGTGCGATACGGTAACAAAGTATGATGATAAACCTGACGAAGAGGACACTATAACCCAGCTTTCAGGTGAAAATTTGTTATATAAGAAAGATATACACCCTACGCTTTTACGCGAAATGGCGGGCTCTGCATGTCGCTGTATTTATAAAAACGAACTTATAAAAAACAATAAAGTTGATTTCCCACAAAATATCCCACTTTCAGAAGACAGAATGTTCAATATTTTAGCCTTTGGATATGCAAATCGTGTATATTATACCAAGACTCATTTTTATAATAGATATGTGCGAAAAGGAAGTGCTGTGAGCAAATATTACGGCAACTATTTAGAAATTATTGAGCAGGTGAGATGCGGCACTTTTAGCGTCTTAGATAAGGCATGGAATGGAGAAGATGCCTATAAAAAAAGTTACGAAACTCAGACGCTACAAATGGCATTTAATGCAATTTGTATGCCGTTTTATAAAACAGCGCCACTTGGTATGATACAAAAATATAGGGAAGTTAAAAAAGTATGTGAAAACGAAGTGGTGAGAAGAGTAATAGAAACTTTAGAAAGTAATGACTTGCGCTCAAAGTTAATTCTTAAAAAAAAGGTATTCTTGCTATGTTTTATAGCAGCAGTCCTGAATAAAAAATACGGGAGATGATGAATTATGAATTTGTATAACAATCCAATTACCAGACGGATTAACAAATTTATACGAAGTAAGGTAAAGAAGCCAATCTTAAAGAAAAAGATAAAAAAAGAAGATTGGACGCTTATCTGCAATAACTGTTTGGGTGGAATGGTCACAAATGACTTTGGTCAGCAGTTTCGCTCGCCTACAGTAAACTTATTCTTCCCAAAGTTTAGCTTTTTTGATTTTGTAGAGCATTTAGATTACTATTTAAAACAGCCATTATATGATGGAGGCATGAACGAAAATCCGAAGTATCC
This sequence comes from Clostridia bacterium, assembly GCA_017468095.1. Classification (GTDB taxonomy): domain Bacteria; phylum Bacillota; class Clostridia; order UBA1381; family UBA1381; genus UBA1738. Next base: position 3,987 of record JAFUJN010000179.1, on the reverse strand, counting down.
TATTGGCATTTTAAAGGGTGATGGCGAAATGTTGGATATTCCAATTCACTTTATGCACTATAAAAGTTTTGATGATGCATATAACAAGTGGAACAGCAGAAAGCAACGAATGAACAAGGACAATATATTTGTAGCATGGACATTTGCCTTTGACGATTACACCGAAGAAGAGTACAAACGGTTTGATTTGCTACCTGTTCATAAAAAAGTGGGATTTGTTAACCAAAAAGAATTATGCGAAACCTATAAATCCTTATATTACATAAAAGGATTTGACAAGCAAAATAGCCTTGGCAACATTTTAGAATATTGCGATTTGGTAGGAAGCAGATATTATGACCAATTTAACTTTGCAAAATGGTTTAATGAGTAAAGGAGAATAATATGCCAAAAATTAGTGTAATAATGCCGGTATATAACGGCGAAAAATACCTTCGCGAAACAATGGACAGTATATTAGGACAGACTTTTACAGATTTTGAATTTATAGTTCTAAACGACGCATCAAAGGACAGTACGGAAGAAATCATAAAATCCTATGATGACGATAGAATTGTTTATTTAAAGAATGAGCAAAATCTTGGCGTTGCAGGAACATTAAATCGAGGCCTTGAAAATGCAAAGGGCGAATATATTGCACGAATAGACGCAGACGACATTGCATTGCCTAAAAGATTTGCAAAACAAATAAAATACATGGAAGAACACAAGAATGTTGGTGTTTTGGGAAGCGATATCATTATATTTGGTGAAGGCCTTGAAGACAAAGAATACACTTTCAGTCATAACAAAGAAGAGGCAAAGGCTGGACTATTCTTCAAGTCTTCCATAGCCCATCCAACAGTTATAATAAGAAGCAGTGTCCTAAAGGATCACTCTTTAAAATATACAGAAAAATATAATGGTTTTGAGGATTTTGCGTTGTGGTGGAATATCGCAAAATATAGCGATATTGAGGTGCTTCCTGAGTGCTTGGTTAAATACAGACAACACAGCGGCCAGGTTACTAAAAAGCATAAAGCCTATTACGAAGGGCCATATAGAGAGTTTTTTGATGAGCGTATATCTGTGTTCGGGCTTCTTGGCAAAAAAAGTGCGGAAGATTTGGTATATAGATTTTGTACTTCTGCTTTTGATGGCTTTAGTGAAGAGGAGCTAAATGAAATAGTAGACTATTTCGGAGAGATAATGGCGAAAAATAAAGAACTAAAAATCTTTGACCAAAAGGCTTTCAAAGAAAATGTTACGGCTGTTTTGTGGCGCATTATATCTTCCTCAAATGTAGAGGAAAACAAGAGAAAAGTTGTTATTCATAAAGCCATCAAGTGTGAAGCTTTCTCTAAAATATTCTATTTCAAAATTTTGGTTCATGGAATACTTGATAAATATATAGGGGCAAAATGATATGGAAACGATAGACATAAAATATGTCCAGGAAATGGAACTGAGCATTTTACAGCAAATTGATGAAATATGCAAAAAACACAACCTTCGATATTTTTTAATTGGCGGTACCTTGATAGGTGCAGCAAGACATAACGGATTTATTCCATGGGATGATGATCTGGATATTGCCATGTTTAGAGATGATTATGAGAAGTTTGTTAAGATAGCAAAAAGTGAACTATCAAGTCCGTATTTGCTAAAAGATTTCAGATACGATAACAATTATCCGCGAATATTTGCAAAAGTATTCAAAACAGATACTGATTATTGCTCAAGGTACTATCAAGAAGCTCTGGAAGAAGCAGGTATATGGATAGACGTTTTCCCGATAGACTTAATAAAAGCCAAAAATCTTAAAAAAGCCAAACAAAAGGCTGAGCGTAGACTAAATCTTTCATGGGTTTTTGCAGTTATTGACGAAAATAGAAATAAAGAAAACAATGAGCTAAGCATCAAGACTAAAATGCTGTCAAAAATTCTAAGGCCTCTTCCTATAGTTGCTTTGAGAAAAATGATGGTTAAAATTTATATGCTTGACAATAAGAAAAAGTGCAAATACATTACAAACTATTGTAGAGGCGTAAAAGCTCAAACAATGCCGATTGAGTGCTATTTGCCGGGTAAGTATTTACCTTTTGAAGGACAAGATCGCCTGGTTCCTCAGGAGTATCACCAAGTTCTTACAAATTCATACGGGGACTATATGAAACTTCCTGATAAAGAAGAACAAGCGCCAAAACACGATTTGGTCAAAAAAAATAAGTAACTTTGTTGTTTGGGGTAATAAATACTACCTGATTTATAAAATTATTGAGAGGAATTTAAGATGGAAAAATGTACCATAAATCCAAATGAATGCATTGGCTGTACAGCGTGCGCGCATAGTTGCCCGACGGAAGCTATTAAAATTCAAAAAAATACCGAGGGCTTTTTAAGTGCTGTCATAAATGATGAAGCTTGCATAAAATGCGGTATTTGTTTTAATGTTTGTCCTGTGCAGCAAGGCTCAAATGCGGGAGAAGAGTACAAAGAAGCATACGCTTGCTATTCAAAAAATAAGGATATTCAGAATACAAGTACATCTGGCGGTATATTTTATTTTATTGCAAAAGAAATTCTTAAAAAAGACGGCACAGTTTATGGTGCAACTATGGACGAGAATTTGGTTGTAAAGCATATCCCGATTCAAAAGGAAGAAGATTTACATAAGCTTCAAGGCTCAAAGTATGTGCAGAGCGAACTGGGAGATACTTATGCCGAAATCAAAGACCGCCTTGAAAATGATGAATATATCTTGTTTTCAGGAACAGGTTGTCAGGTGACAGGGCTTAAGCAGTACTTGAAAAAAGACTATGAAAAGTTACTGACAGTTGACCTGATTTGCCATGGAATTCCAAGCCCTGGGATGTTTGAAGACTACACCGCATATCTTGGAAAGAAATACGGCGGAAAAGTCATAGCCTATAAGTTCAGACAGAAAAATCCTAAGGAAGCACAGTCATACGATACAAAAATTGAAATCCAAAAGGGTGCAAAAGTTATCGAAAAGACTATATCGGGCGATGACGACCCATTTACACTTAACTATTTGCAAAACACACTTCAAAACAAAGAATGCTATAAATGCAAATTCGCATCCTTAAAGCGACTTTCCGATATTACCCTTGGTGACTATTGGGGAATTGGCGAAGCTCATCCTGATTTTTCAAAGGGCAATAGCGTTTCCCTTGTTCTTCTTCAAACAGAAAAGGCGTTGTCTGTTTGGGAAAACATAAAATCAGAATTGGAATTTTTGCCAACGGATAAAGAGAAAATCTTAAAACGAAACCGCCAATTAGCAGAGCCTGCGCCATATAATGCACGTCGCACGGATGTTTATGGAAACTATGCTAAAGGCAGGTTTGGTCATAAATTTTACTTTAAACATTTTTTGGGTAAAAATATGGCGATTTATTTATTAAAGCGAAAGATTTTAGAAATTTTAAAATAGGAGGCTGTACCAACGTGAAAAAGGTCGGCATTTTAACATATCACAGCTCGGACAATTACGGGTCTGTTTTGCAAGCGTATGCTTTGCACAAGCACCTTTCTGATTTCTGTGACGCTCAGGTGATAGACTATCGAAAGAGCGAGGTTAAAGATTTATATAAAATTTTTAAACCTATGAACTCCAAATTTAATATAATCACAAATTTTTATAATGCATTGTATTATAAAAAACTGTCAAAACGGAAAAAAGGTTTTGAAGCCTTCCGAAAGAATTTTATAAATCTTAGCCAGCGGGAAATTAACGAAAAGAAAGACCTTGATGCGTTTGTAAATGGCTATGATGCGCTTGTTTGCGGAAGTGATCAGGTATGGAACTTTGACCTGCTTGATTTTGACAACTCATTCGTGCTTGACTTCCCTGAATTTTCAGGGAAAAAGATAGCCTATGCCGCAAGTATGGGCCCGAAGCAGAAGAGCAAGGAGCAGGTGGCAGGCTACAAGGAAATATTTGACGGCTTTGACGGAATTTCGGTGCGCGAAGAATCTGCGGCG
>JAFUJN010000178.1 GCA_017468095.1 Clostridia bacterium | reverse complement strand
CCAATAACCTGTGGGATTTTCCCTGTAATACTGTGAAATTTGCGAAAGCATATAGTAAAAACCACGCTTTGATGAGGAGAAAAGCTCTTCATCCGGAGTTTTTGAAATCACGTTATCATACACCTTGATGTCCGGAAACATTTTTTGAAGTGTAGTAATAAACCTTGCAGGTGAAAGGGCATTTCCCTCGCTGTTTGCAATAGGGTAGCTGACGAAAAGTTTTTCGCCTGCTGTTGCCACCATTCTGAAAAGCTTCAAATTGGAAAGAGCAATTCTGCCTAAATCATCAGGTGCAAGCTCCTTTTCCTTTTTGGAAAGGGCTTCGTTTATCTGCAGGCGGTCAAAATCGGTAAGGATGGTTGATTCCGACGGTTCTTCGGGAACACGGCCGAAAAGCGTGCCGATAATGAAAAGTGCCTTTACTTTCTTTGGCGCATTTCTGCCCAAAGTTCCAACAGAAACCTGATCAATTCCTGATGGGATTATGGAAAGACTGCACTGTGAAAGTCCATTTTCTATGTAGCGGAAGAAATTTTCACGGCTTATCACATCATCGCCCGATGAAGTTACGGCCTGATCAAGAACTTCCAAAAGTGTATTCCACACCTGTTTAAACTGCTCTGATTCGTCACGAAGACCCTTTTCGTCAAAGTTTTTGCACTCTAAAAGTATGCCTTCGTAAAGATTTATATCGCAAAGGAAGTTATACACGGCTTCTGCGATTGCACGAACTGTACGTCCTTTATTTTCAAGGAAATTCTCAAAAGGCAAAACAATTTGTTCTCTTAAGCTGTTGAGCTTTTCAAGGTCATAATCCCGTATAGCGTAATTTTCAATAACATCGTCAAAAATGGTTTCGCCCATATCTGTCCACGGATTAAACCACGCCTTTTTGCCACGTATTCCGTTTGCAAGGACATAGTTCTCAAGCATATCAATATCTTCAGGGTCGATTGCCGAAATTCCGTTCTCATCCTTTATGAATACATGGCCTGTGCGAAGATAATCAAAAACGGCGGAATAGGACCAGTTTGAGTCGATTATCTTGAAAAGTGAAAGCAAGGTTCTTGCAATAGGGTGCATAGTGATTGCAGTTTTTTCATCACAAAAGAAAGAAATATCGCTTTCCTTAAAAACCGCACTTAAAATATGAATATAAGACGACATATCGCCTACGATAACACCGATGTCCCGATAGCGAAGACCGTAATCACGTACAAGCTCGGTGATTTTTGCGGCGGTATGTTCCACTTCGGAATAAAGGTCACGGGCTGTGAAAATGGATATATTTTCGCATTTTCCCGAAAAGGTTTTGCCTGTGTCCCAGTTTGAAAGAAGATGGCAGATGTCAGGGGTTTTGATGTAAGCACTTTCTGATAGATCCTTTGTGTAAAGCTGTGCGCCTTCCGAAAGAGCGATGGCAGAAAGTCTTGATTTTGTTTTCAAAACAGGTGCAAAAACACCATCAGGGTCGGAGTTTCCAATAGTCAAAGTTGTGAAAACACCGCGGGATTTTATGATAAGTGCACGGATAATGTCGTAGTGCTGCGGCATAAAATCATTGTATTCGTCAAAAAAGAAAAATGTGTTATTAAAGGTGTCAGACGACATTATATACTCTGCAAAAAGTTTTGGCGCATCATCGGAATCGGTAAAGTTTTCGCCAAAAAACTCGTTATAGCTTTTAAAAATCTCACGAACCGAAGCAAGCTTTTTTTGAGAAATCGGGTTCTCCAAAGTAATGTCAAAAAGGTCGTCAGGTGTTATATTGTATCTTTTAAATTCTGAAAAAAGGTCTGAAAGTCGGGAAGTAAGCCCTTGCTTTTTGCTACTTACAAAAAACACATTGTCATCGCTGATTTTGGAGATTGCTTTTGTTATAAGCATCATTTTGCCCGACGGCAAAAGGCCTGATTCCATATTTATATGGCGACTTATAAGGCGTGACAAAGTAAGGACTTCCACACGATTCAGTCCAAGCCCGCCAAATTTCTCTGCAAGTGTTTTTTCGGCAGTATAAGAAAACTGTTCAGGAACAATAAGAACAGCGTTGGAGTCAGGGTTATTTTTTAAATTTTCACTGATAAGCTCATAAAGATGTTGACTTTTTCCGCATCCTGTACCGCCTGTGATAATACTTAAAAGCACGAATTCCACCTCTTTTTTGACAAAATTCTTTCATTATATATATTGTATCATAATTTGTGTCCAAAAAAAAGTACTATGCCAAAAAAATATTTCCACCGATGGAAGAAAGCTTTCCGCAAAGGTCTTCGTAGCCTCTTTCAATATGCTCACTGCCTGTGATTTCGGTTTCGCCTTTTGCCGCAAGGCCCGCAAGCGCAAGGGATGCACCGCCTCGAAGGTCAAAGGCGGTAACCTTTGCACCTGTTAAAAGTCGCTCACCTTCAATAACCGAGCTTCTGCCGTCAATACGGATGTTGGCGCCCATACGGTTAAGCTCTCCGATATGCAAAAATCTGTTTTCAAAAACCGTTTCCACAATTATGCCCGTTCCTTTTGTTTCGCATAAAAGTGCAGAAAACTGCGCCTGCATATCGGTAGGGAATCCCGGAAAGGGCAGGGTTTTAATGCTGGATGCTGAAAGGGGTTTTGTTGCATCTATTGAAATAGATGATTCATTTTCTAAGATAATAGCACCCATTTCCGCAAGTTTTGCTGTGACGGGTTTTAAGTGGAGCGGATTGATGCCAGTGATTGTGCCCTTTCCGCCGGTTATAGCAAAGGCACTCATGAAAGTTCCCGCTTCAATGCGGTCAGAGATTATGGTATAGTCTGTGGGAGTCAGGGAACTAACGCCCTGAATGGTCACGGTATCGCTACCCATACCCGAAATCTGTGCGCCTTGCTTATTTAAAAATTCCGCAAGGTCAACAATTTCAGGCTCTGCTGCGGCGTTTTCAATAACCGTTTCGCCATCTGCCAAAACCGCCGCCATAATAAGATTTTCGGTAGCGCCTACGCTTGGGAAATCAAGATAAATTCGTGCGCCCTGAAGCTTTTTACAGGAAAGGTCCACAAAGCCATGGCCATTTTCGATTTCAGCGCCCATAGCGGAAAAGCCTTTTAGGTGCAAATCAATGGGCCTTGAGCCAATAGGGCAACCGCCAGGCATAGAAATCCGTGCTCTGCCCATACGTGAAAGAAGCGGTGCGGCAAGAAAAAATGAGCCACGAAATTTGCTCATAGAATCTATATCTGCATAAAAGCTGTTGCAGTTTGTAAAATCAATTTTTGCACAGTTTTTAGAAAAACTGCATTTTGCACCAAGATTTTCCAAAATGGACAGCATATAATTTATATCGGTGAGATTGGGTATATTATATAATGTAGAAACTCCGGCGGTAAGTATTGTGGATGCTAAAATGGGAAGTGCCGCATTTTTTGAACCTGAACAGGAAATGTTTCCCATTAAGGGCTCCGATTTTCTGACAATGATTTTTGACATATAGTTCTCCTTTCGTAAAATAATCTTTCATTAGTATAGACAAGTTACGGGATTTTAAAATAAAAAAAATAAATTAACAAAAAATGCTTGACAATAAGGTAGGGGTATGTTACAATATGTTAGCTGAGAGGTATCTTCTTTTTTTTTGCGTGTAAAAAATACAAAGCGAAAAGAACTACCTATAATAATATCTAAGAAAGATGGAGGTGTAGTCATGAGAGTTAAGATTACATTGGCTTGTACAGAATGCAAGCAGAGAAACTACAATACAATGAAGAATAAGAAGAATGACCCAGACAGATTGGAAATGAACAAGTATTGTAAGTTCTGTAGAAAGCACACACTTCACAAGGAAACAAAATAAGATTTAAGGAGAAAAAGCTATGTCTGAAAATAAGAACACTGCTAAGAAAACAAAGGCTATGAAGTTCTTCAGAGAAACAAAGTCAGAAATCAAAAAGGTTTCTTGGCCTTCAAAATCACAGCTTTTGCACAATACTGCAGTTATCCTTGCTTTTGTTGTCATAATGACAGTTATTCTTACTGTATTTGATTTCGGCTTTGAAAAGCTACTTTCACTTATCGTAGGTTAAGAATAATTATTTCTAAAAGAGGAGATTGTTATGGCAGGAGAGGCAAAGTGGTATGTGGCACACACATACTCCGGTTATGAAAATAAGGTAAAAGCGAATATCGAGAAATCGGTTGAAAATCGTGGCATCAGCGACCTTATCCAAGCCGTTGAAGTTCCTATGGAAGATGTTATTGAGGAAAAGAACGGTGAACAGAAAATCGTAAAGCGTAAGATTTTCCCTGGTTATGTCGTTGTAAAGATGATTATGAACGAGGACACATGGTATGTTGTCCGTAATACTCGAGGCGTTACCGGATTTGTCGGCCCCGGATCAAAACCTGTACCTCTTTCTGACGAGGAAGTCGAAAGAATGGGCGTTGAACAGGTACGTATGGCTGACATCGGCTTTGAAGTCGGCGACAGCGTAAATGTTAAGTCCGGTCCGCTTGAAGGATTCTCCGGTAAGATTGAGAATATTGATAAAGAAACCCGTAAAATTACGGTCAAGGTTTCAATGTTTGGTCGTGAAACACCGATTGAGGTTGAACACAGCCAGATTGAAAAGCTTGTTGATTAAGTTTTTAAAGCATTTATGCTTTAGAATATCCCTCTGGTATACAGTGGGAGGGCGAAAAGCCCGATATTTACCACATTAGGGACGTTCGTTCCCAAGAAATAGGAGGTGGCCAAAAATGGCACAAAAAATTGAAGGTTACATTAAACTACAAATTCCTGCTGGTAAGGCATCACCTGCACCACCAGTTGGTCCAGCTCTTGGTCAGCACGGTGTAAACATTATGCAGTTTACTAAGGAATTTAACGAAAAGACAGCGAAGGATGCAGGTCTAATTATCCCTGTAGTTATTACAGTATATGCAGACCGTTCTTTCACATTTGTCACAAAGACTCCGCCGGCTGCAGTTCTTTTAAAGAAGGCTTGCAAGATCGACAAGGCATCAGGCGTTCCTAACAAGAACAAGGTTGCAACAGTTTCAAAAGCTGACATTCAGGCAATTGCTGAACAGAAAATGCCTGACTTAAACGCAGCTTCTCTTGAAGCAGCAATGAGCATGATCGCTGGTACTGCAAGAAGTATGGGTATCGTAGTCGGAGATTAATTACTAATTAGCAATTAACGAAGTGGGAGAGGAGAAAATCCTTGTTTGACCACATAAGGAGGATAATAATATGTTTAGAGGAAAGAAATATCAAGAGAGCGCAAAGCTTGTTGACAAGTCAAAGCTATATGATGTTGACGAAGCTTTGGATCTTGCTACAAAGACTGCAAAGGCTAAGTTTGACGAAACTGTTGAACTTCACGCAAAACTAGGCGTTGACTCAAGACACGCTGACCAGCAGGTTAGAGGTGCTATCGTACTTCCACACGGAACTGGTAAAACAGCAAAGGTTTTGGTTTTCGCAAAAGGACCTAAGGCTGACGAAGCTACAGCTGCAGGCGCTGACTATGTTGGCGAAATGGATCTTTGCGAAAAGATTCAGAATGAAAACTGGTTTGATTTTGACGTTGTTGTTGCAACACCTGATATGATGGGCGTTGTTGGTCGTTTGGGTAAGGTTCTTGGTCCTAAGGGACTTATGCCATCACCAAAGGCTGGCACAGTAACAATGGACGTTACAAAGGCTGTTAACGATATTAAGGCAGGTAAGATTGAATACAGAGTTGACAAGAACAACATCATCCACTGCCCAATCGGTAAGGCTTCATTTGGTAAGGAAAAGCTTGCTGATAACTTTGATGCACTTATGGGTGCTATCATCAAGGCTAAGCCATCAGCTGCAAAGGGTCAGTACCTAAGATCAGTTGTTGTTTCAACAACAATGGGCCCTGGCATTAAGCTTAACCCTTCAAAGCTTGGTTGATTAACCAATATTAGAGTTTCCGCTAAATTTTAGCGGAAATTCTAAAAAAACATTGACAATATGTGGTTTCTATGCTATACTTGTATAGTTGGAAATAAATCCGTAGACAGCAGGCATAAAGGTAAGACCTGCCGAGGGTGAAATTAGTTTGATAACTAACGGCTCTTTTCGTCTACGAAAAAGAGCCTTTCTTTTTGAAAGGCATAAAATCTTATAGGAGGTGACATTATGCCAAACGCAAAAGTTTTAGAATCAAAGAAGGCACAGGTTGCAGAGATTACTGAAGTTTTAAAGAATGCTGCAACAGGCGTGCTAGTTGACTACCGCGGACTTACTGTTGATGAGGACACAAAACTTAGAAACCAGCTAAGAGAAGCAGGCGTTAACTATTTTGTAGTAAAAAACACATTGCTTCGTTTAGCAGCAAACCAGGTTGGTCTTGAAGAGCTTGACAGCATGCTTCACGGTCCGACAGCTTTGGCAGTATCAGAGGATCCAGTTGCTCCTGCAAAAATCCTTTTTGACTACGCAAAGCAGAATGACAAGATGGAAATCAAGACAGGTTTCATGGACGGTAAAGTAATGTCTATGGACGAGCTTACAACTCTTGCTAAGACTCCTTCAAAGGAAACTCTTATTGCAAAGATTATGGGCAGCTTGAATGCTCCTGCTTCAAACCTTGTAAGATTGCTTAACACAATCGTTGAAGGCGGAGAAGAAATCGCTGATCTAATCGCTAAGAAAGCCGGCGAAGCAACAGAAGCTCCAGCAGAAGCTGAAGCACCAGCTGAAGAAGCTCCAGTAGCTGAAGCAGCACCAGCTGCAGAAGAAGCAGCAGAACCTGTAGAAGAAGCTACAGAAGAAACACCAGCAGAAGAACCTGCTGAAGAAACAAAAGAAACTGCAGAAGATGCAGAATAATTAAAAATTTTTTAAAATTAGGAGGAAATTAAAATGGCAGACATTCAGAAGATTTTAGATGATATCAAAGAATTAAAATTATTGGAAGTAGCAGAACTTGTAAAGCTTATGGAAGAAGAGTTCGGTGTATCAGCAGCAGCTCCTGTAATGGTAGCAGCAGCAGCTGAAGGCGGCGCAGCAGCAGGTGCTGAGCAGTCAGAATTTGAAGTAGTTCTTGCAGATGCAGGTGCTTCAAAGCTTAACGTAATCAAGGTTGTAAGAGAACTTACAGGTCTTGGTCTTAAGGAAGCAAAGGAACTTGTTGACGGCGCTCCTAAGACAATCAAAGAAGGCGCTTCTAAGGAAGATGCTGAAGCAATCAAGGCTAAGCTTGAAGAAGCTGGCGCAAAGGTTGAGCTTAAATAATTATGCTTATAAACCTGTCTGACATAATTAAAGACGAAACAGGTAGGCTTGAGCTTAAAGAAGCTTTCGAGATGCCGACAACTGACTTTTTGGGTGAAGAGTTCACATTTAGTGAGCCTTGTACCTTAGAAGGAGTAATACTTAATAACACAAAATCTTTGGAACTAAAAGCAAAGGTTACAGGCAAGATGGGTGTGCATTGTGCACGTTGCGGAAAGCCGTTAACTGTTGATTTGGAGTTCCCTGTTGAGGAAATTTTAGTCCGTGAGGACTCTAGTTTCCCCGAAGATGAAGATGTTATTGTGTATTCCGGCAATGAAGTGGAGCTTATGGAAGCTATCCAAAATGGATTTTTACTGAACGTTTCAGGAAAATTCCTATGTGACGAGGATTGCAAGGGTCTATGCCCTAATTGTGGCGCAAACCTTAACGATGGTGATTGCGGTTGCAATAGGGAATACATCGATCCGCGCCTTGAAAAGCTTGCCGAAATTATGAAGAATATGTCTGATACTGAATAGGAGGTGCGATTAAGATGGCAGTACCTAAGGGTAAAGTATCTAAATCAAGAAGAGATAAAAGAAGAGCTAATTGGAAGCTTGAAGTTCCTGGTAT
>JAFUJN010000177.1 GCA_017468095.1 Clostridia bacterium | reverse complement strand
TTATAGACGTTGACGCGTATACCGGCGGATTTAATTTACAGATTGCATATTCAACGGGATATTTAGCCGGAGAAAATGCATAGGAGGAAAATATGAAAGTAGCCATTGACGGGCCTGCAGGAGCGGGAAAAAGCTCTATTGCAAAGGCGGTTTCAAAAAAACTTGGTTTTGTATATATCGATACAGGTGCAATGTATCGTGCCGTTGCAGTTTATGCCATTGAAAAGGGCATAGAAATCAAGGAAGAAAACTTTACCCAAGAAGTGCTTGATAATATTAAAATTGATATAACATACGAAGACGGAACACAGAAGATTTTCCTTTTGGGAAAAGATGTTTCAGAGCGTATCCGCGAAGCAGATGCAAGTATCGGCGCATCAAATGTTGCCGTAATTCCTGCGGTAAGGCTAAAGCTTGTTGAACTTCAAAGAACACTTGCCGAGAAAACTTCTGTTATAATGGACGGAAGAGATATCGGAACTTATGTTCTTCCTGATGCGGAAGTTAAAATCTTCTTAACAGCATCATCCGATGTCCGTGCAAAAAGACGCCTTTTAGAAATGAAAGAAAAGGGTATGGAAGCGGACTTTGAAACAGTTAAGCGTGATATTGAGTATCGTGATAAAAACGATTCAGAGAGAGAATTTGCGCCATTAAGACAGGCGGAAGATGCGGTTTTGGTGGATACATCAGATATGACTATCGAAGAAGTTATTGACAGAATAACAGAAATTATCAGGGAGGAAAAATAGGTGCTTTATTCTTTTGTAAAAATAGCGTGTAAAATTATTTTATCCCTGCTTTTCGGAATAAAAACAGTGGGCAAGGAAAATGTTATAGATGGCGGAATAATCCTTGCAGGAAATCACATAAGCAACTGGGATGCCCTTGCCATTGCAGGAACTTGCCCAAGACAGCTCGCATTTATGGGCAAGAAAGAACTTTTTAAGTTCAAGCCATTTGGCGCAATTTTAAAAAAAATCGGTGCATTTCCCGTTAACCGCGGAAAAGGCGATATTGGAGCGGTAAAAACAGCTCTTACAATACTAAAACAGGAAAAGGCAATGATAATGTTCCCTGAAGGAACAAGAATGAAGGACAGAACAAGGGGCGAAGCAAAGCCGGGCGTGGCAATGCTTGCAACCCATGCAAAAGTGCCTGTTGTTCCTGTTAAAATTGACGCAAGCTATAAGCTATTCAAAAAGGTTACAGTAACCTATGGTGAGCCTATTTATCTTGACGAATATTATGGCGAGAAGCTTACTGTTGAAAAGATGCAGGAGCTCAGCGAATCCATAATGGATAAGGTTTTTTCACTTTAAAACGTACATAATTTCTTTGTTTAGGAGAAAATGGAAATGATAGAAATAGCAAAAACCGCAGGCTTTTGCTACGGCGTAAAAAGAGCGGTGGACAAGGTCTATGAACTGGTAGATGGCGGCAAGAAAATCGCCACATTAGGACCAATAATTCACAACCAGCAGGTTGTTTCAGACCTTGAAAATAAAGGCGTTTTCGCATATAATGATATAAAGGATATACCGGAAGATACTGCGGTTGTAATCCGTACACACGGTGTTAAAAAATCCGTTATAGATGCACTTTCGGGAAGAGAATATATTGACTTAACCTGCCCGTTTGTTGCGAAAATCCATAAAATTGTAAAAGAACACCACGAAAAAGGATACACAATTCTTATCGTGGGTGATGAAAAACACCCTGAAGTTATGGGTATAAACGGCTGGTGTGAAGACTCGGCAATTATAACTTATGACGAGAATTTTACTATGCCGTCGGAATATGTTGAAAAGGACATTTGCATTGTGGCACAAACCACAATAAATAAAAATGTTTTTGTGCAAATCGTACAAAATGTCAAAAACACTTGCAAAAGGGTGGTAGTTTTTGATACAATATGTAGTGCAACTAAAGATAGACAAGAAGAGGCATATACATTATCGGAAAGGTCCGATATTATGTTCGTAATCGGCGGACGGGAAAGCTCAAATACCAAGAAGCTTTACGATATTTCCAAGGAAGTTTGCGCCGAAACTCATTTCATTGAAACTTTTGAGGATATTCCTCAGAGTATATATTTAAAAAATAAAAAGATAGGCATTACGGCAGGGGCATCAACTCCGGCACGTACTATCGAGGAGGTTTTCACAACAATGGATGAAAAAATGAGAAACGAAGAGTCTTTCGCGGAGCTATTTGCTCAGTACGAAAGCAAAACTTTAAATAATGGAGATATTGTTGACGCAACAGTTGTTGAAGTGCGTAACACTGAGGTCATTGTTGACCTTGGCGGATTTAAATACAATGGTCAATTGTCAGCTGATCAGTTATCAGATGATCCGTATTTAAAGGCATCTGACATTGTTAAGCCGGGCGATGTAATCAAAGTTTACGTTGTTGGCGTAAACGATGCAGAAGGTAAAGTTGTACTTTCAAGAAAGAAGCTTATCCAGATGGAAAGCTGGAATAAGATGAAGGAATCTTATGAAAATAAGGAAGTTCTTGACGGTAAAATCATTAAGGTTGTTCGTGGCGGTGTTATCGCTCTTGCAAACGATGCACAGGTATTTATCCCTGCACGTCAGGCATCACTTCGCTATGTAAGCGACTTGGAAACACTTCTTGGCGAAAACGTTAAGCTAAGACTTACAGAAATTGATGACAGAAGAAAACGTGTTGTTGGTTCTGTAAGAGTTCTTCTTGAAGAAGAAAGAAAAGCTGTTATGGACAAGTTCTGGGCAGATGTAGAAGTTGGTAAGGAATATACAGGTACAGTTAAGTCACTAACATCATTCGGTGCGTTTGTTGATATCGGCGGTGTTGACGGTCTTGTTCACATTTCTGAGCTTACTTGGAATAAGATTAAGCACCCATCAGAAGTTGTTAAAGAAGGCGATGTACTTACAGTTTATATCAAGGACATCAACGAAGAAACAAAGAAGATTTCTTTGGGATATAAAAAGGCTGAAGATAACCCTTGGGCTATCGCAAAGGCAAAGATTAACTTAGACGATGTTGTTAAGTGTAAGATCGTCCGCATGATGCCATTCGGTGCATTTGCTGAAATTATGCCAAACGTTGACGGTCTTATCCACATTTCACAGATCGCTGACAGAAGAATCGGCAAGCCTGAAGACGTTCTTGAAATCGGTCAGGAAGTTGAAGCTAAGGTTGTTGAACTTGATTGGGAAAC